>JANMUC010000467.1:0-14578 GCA_031391225.1 Deinococcales bacterium | reverse complement strand
TACGACCCAAATTATCAAGCGCCAGTGCTCGCACCAGATGGAAGCACCACGACACCTGGAAATCCGTAGGCGTAGGGGCGCAGCAAGCAGCGCCCTGCCTTGTTGCGCCCATATAACCATTTAAGAGGTCAGGATGCGCTTTTTTGTTGTTTGTTTGATTGTGTTGTTCGGTGCTGCGTTCGCCATTGTGCCACTCGGTGCAGCCGTCGCGCCAGAAGTCCGTCAAGGTCTGACGGGGGCGTACTTTATCGCGTTTGTCAGCCCAACCTGCCTGACCGAACAAACCAGAGTGCAACATTGGGGTGCGCTCGAGACTGAAAAGGTACTGCGGGTCGATGCCAAAGCGGTTTCTCCACCCGCGTTGCTCGAGCGTTGGCGATTTTTGAAGGGTCAGGCTGCCGCCGATCTGATTGCGGAACTCAAAGTCAGAACCTTGCCAACCACCGTTCTGGTAGACCGTGAAAACCGTATTCGAGCCGTGTTTGAAGGTGTGCTCGAGAAAAAGTGGGTACTTGAGAAACTGGCAGATTACGGACCGTGATTTATTCGGGCCATTCGCCTAACAATTCACGGTCCACGTGATACCCAGCCGACTCGAGATGCGCAATCACTTCGCGTCCGTGGGCTTCATCACGAACCTCGAGCACCAATTCGACGCCAACCTTGCCGAGCGGCGCAAGCCACAGGGCGCGACGGTGAAAAATATCAATGATGTTGGCTTTCACCAGCGCAAGATGATCGACCAGTTGCGCCAGAATTCCAGGGCGGTCAATGACTGCTAGCTTCAAGAGCATGTACCGACCCTGACGCACCATGACTTGTTCAATCACCCTCGAGAGCAGATTGCCGTCAATGTTGCCCCCGCAAAGAAGTGCACAGACCGTATCCATCGGCTCGAGTTTAATTTTGCCGGCAATCAATGCCGCCAGTCCCGCCGCGCCAGCGCCCTCAACCACCAATTTCGCTCGTTGCGAACAATGGACTATCGCTCTGGCAATGTCATCGTCTGAAACCTCGAGCACTTCATCGACCAGCGCTTGAATGATCGGCAGGGTTAACTCGCCAGGACGTTTGACAGCAATGCCATCGGCAATGGTTTGCGCCGCCGCCACCGCCACGGGCGCTCCAGCCGCCAAAGAAGGCTTGACCGCCGCACAACCCTCAGCCTGAACCCCAACGATTCGCACACTGGGTTTTAAAGCCTTTACAGCCGTTGCAATGCCAGCGATCAAGCCACCACCACCAATCGGCACAATCAGCACCGAAACTTCAGGTAGCGCTTCGAGAATCTCCAAACCTATCGTGCCTTGCCCTGCCATGATTTTTTCGTCGTTAAAAGCATGGACATAGGTCAACCCGCGTTCTGTCGCCAAGGCTCGAGCGTGAGCCGCCGCGTCGTCAAAGGTTGTTCCCTCGAGAATCACAGTCGCGCCGTAGCCTCTGGTTGCCTCGACCTTGGTCAGCGGCGCAAAACTCGGCATGACAATTGTACAAGTCACGCCGTGCACACTCGCCGCGAGTGCCACACCCTGCGCGTGATTGCCCGCCGACGGTGCAATCACCCCACGAGCCTTTTCTTCGGCAGTCAAGCTCGAGATTTTATTGAACGCCCCACGAATTTTAAACGACCCCGAACGTTGCAAACACTCCGCTTTCAAAAATACCGGTACCCCAAAATCTCGAGACAAGGTTTCATCGTGCAGCATCGGCGTCAGCGTAATCACATCGCGCACCGTTTCTCGAGCAGCACGAATATCGGACAGGGAAATGGTCATTTGGTTTTAGTGTACTTGAAGATTTGTCGCTCGAGGGCATTGTTTTGGGCTGGAAACAATTGCTTGGAACAAGCCAAATTGCCATCATTAAATCCCACGTAATCGGATTCTCCTTTTCAGACACCAAAACCAGCAATTGCCTGTCCACCTGCTCTTGACCAGACCTTGTTGGCAAAATCGGTCTTGATGAACTGAAATTGAATAACGTTCCGATCTCCTGGGAAAGGCAACCACAAGCGACCATGCCCGCAGAGATCCCGCCCGTCAGCGCCCCAAGCCCCTACAGCGGTTTTCATATCCGTTGACGCAATTCTTGCTCTCACTCCTATGAAAACCGCTGTCTGTTGCGACTCCCTCTGGTCGCCATTGTCCGACGCTTCGCGTCAAACATTGTGCAAGGTGCTGTAAGGTGCTGCTGTCAGGGGCAAGAAGGTGCCTGTTTGGGATCAAGACAGGACCGTTTTATGGTTAAGAGAGCGTGGCATGACAGCAATTTTCTCGTGTAACCCACCTCGAGTTCATGTTAAACTGATTTCAACCCGTGAAACACAGTACAATCCTTTTTTAAGAGGTGATCTTTTGTGAATGTCGTGTTTCTCTCACCGCATTTCCCACCAAATTTTTACCAGTTCTGCGTTGGTTTGCGCCACGCTGGCGCGACGGTCATTGGCGTGGGTGACGAGCATTTTGACAATCTTCGCTCTGAGTTGCGCTCGAGTTTCCGTGAGTATTACCGCATCAATGACATGAGTTGTTACGACGAGTTGTTGCGGGCATTTGGGTTTTTAACGTTTAAGCACGGCAAACTCGAGCGTGTGGATAGCCTCAACGAGCATTGGCTCGAGACGGAGGCGCAACTTCGCACGGATTTTAATATTACGGGCATTAAGACCGATGGTATTGGCTTTATCAAGCAAAAGTCGGAGATGAAAAAATTGTTTCTCGAGGCGGGTGTGCGGGTGGCTCGAGGGCGGGTTTGTCTGACGCCGGCGGAGACGAGGGCGTTTGCCAAAGAGGTTGGCTTTCCGATTGTCGGCAAGCCTGATATTGGGGTGGGGGCAGCAAAGACCTATAAGATCACGGACGATTACGAACTCGAGCATTATTTGAACGATAAATTGCCCGTGCCTTACATCTTGGAGGAGTTTATTTCTGGCGAGATCGTGACCTTTGACGGTCTGACCGATCTTAACGGCAATGTCTTATTTTCGGCGTCGCATCGGTATTCAAAAGGTGTGATGGAAACCGTCAACGAGGACAGCGATATTTTTTATTACAGCGTGCGTACAATCCCCGAAAAACTCGAGCAGGCTGGCTTGGCGGCGCTCAAATCGTTCAAGGTCAAAGAACGGTTTTTCCACCTCGAGTTTTTTGATGTCAGCGCGGCAAAAGATTGCTCGGAAATCGTGGCGCTCGAGGCGAACATTCGTCCGCCTGGCGGCTTAACGATTGACATGTTCAATTACGCCAACGATATCGATGTCTATAAGCTTTGGGCGAATTTGGTGGTCAATGGAAAATTTGATGCGGTCTGCGAACGTCCGTATTTTGTCTTGTATTCGGGGCGCAAAACCCATCTTCATTACGCACTTTCCAATGCGGATGTCAGCTTTAAATTCTCGAGCTTGATCTGTCACCAGGAACGGATTATGGACGTGTTCGCGCCTGCCATTGGCAATCATGGCTTTTTGCTGCGACACACTGAACTCGAGCCGTTGTTGGCGGCGGCGACTGAGATTCAACGAAAAGCCTGATTGCCAAGCTGCACCCTACCCGAGCCTTCACTCAAGCCACGAAATGATTCGCTTTCAAATCGCTGATGGTCATCTCGAGCTTTTGTTGTTCGTTCTCCGAAAGCGGCAGGTGCAAGGTTTCTTCAACGCCGTGTTTGCCCAGAAGTCGCGGCAACGAGAACGCCACCTCGTGGGGTTTGGTCACGGCACTGACCGCAAAAACGCTTTTTGTGTTGTGCAAGATCGCGTCGCTCAGGTCGGCGAGCAATGCACCAATACCGTAAGAGGTCGCGCCTTTGCCTTCGATCACGCGTTGGTTTGAACGCACGACCTCATCGGTCAGGCTTTGGTAATCAAAGTTGTTCCAACTTAAATTTCTGGTTTTTAAGAACGTCTCGAGCGGCATTCCTGCCACGGTGACACTCGACCAGATCACGACGCCAATGTTGCCCTCTTCGCCGATCACGTAACCGTGGACGTTCTCGAAATTAACCTCGAGCTTGCGGGCGATGGCGGCACGAAGTTGCAGGGTTTGCAGGGCGGTGCCAACGCCGATCACTCGAGTTTTGCTGTCCACCGCGACAAGTTGGGTACTCAGCATGGTCAGGGCATCGACGGGTTGCGATGCGACCAGCAGCACGGCTTGGGGCGCAACGGCGAGCACCTCTGGGATCAGTTTGCGGTACAGTTCAGAATTTTCTGTCAGCAGCAATTTACGATCACGACCATTTTTTTGGCGCGAACCTGGGGTCAATATGATCAGGCTGGCATCTTTTAAATCGCTGGTGTTGCCGCTGCTCACTCGAGTGGCGCGTTTGGTCAGGGCGGCATCGCGCACGTCTGCGGCTTGCGCCTCAGCTTTGGCTTGGTTGACATCAACCAGGATCACTTCGTCACTGATGCCACGTAACACGAGGGCGTTTGCTGCGGCTGAACCAATTGCACCTGCGCCAATAATTCCTATTTTCATAATGTTCTCCCACGGATTAGTTTGAGGTGATTTTTTTGAATTCATCTCGAGTACCAAAGCCAGCGCCGTACCCTCGTCAACATTGCTCACCGTGTTTACTCGTGTGCCTTACGTTCACCCTCAAGACCAATTGGATCGGTGTGCGTAACGGGCGCGGCGATGGTGATCAAAATTGCGCTTTCCTCGAGCGCCTGAACCGAATGCAAGACCTTGGCAGGCAGCGTGACCAGATCGTGCCGTCCAAGCTCGAGCCGTTCGCCATTGCTGCTGAACGCAATTCGACCATCAAGCACGAGCACACTGATAGCACCAGGTGCTTTGTGTTCGGGCAATTGCCCAGTCGCATTCAGGGCTACCAAAATAAGGTCAAAGCCAGGATCGCGGATCAGTGTGAGCGAATCGCGTCCATGCGCACGAATCGGCTCACCGGCACGCAAATGCACGAGTTGCTCCTCGAGATTGCTGCGCTGGAAGCGGATGGGTTGTGGTCGCTCTGTTCGTGCGCTCGTCATGACAGTCTCCTTGGCGTTCTGGGTAAAAGTATTCAAGCTGGAAAGTATGCTCAGACCCTCGAGCAGCGTGTTATTTGCCTAAATTTGCTTGGGCACGTTTGTCTTTTTGGTGCGCCCGTTGTCCAGCCCGAACCAGCATGACTGGCGGACGGGCAAGATGCGCCACGCGTTCTGCCACGCTGCCGAGCAGCACCTTGTCAAAGCCTTGTCGTCCGTGGGTGCCCATCACGATCAGGTCAACGTTTTCTTCGTGGGCAACCCTGGTGATGACATCTGCCACGCGTTCGTTGTGTGCCTCGAGTGTTAAGGGCTTGGCATGGCTGTAACCCAGGGTTTGAATGGCGTCGTTCAAGATTCCGCTCGAGTCCCTGGCTTGTTCGTGTTGGACTGCTTTTTCGGTGCTTGTGACGCCCGGTTTGGTGTTTGGGTAGAACAAATCTGGGATCACGTGCAAGACCAGCAGCAACGATCCCATTGGTCGTGCCAGATCAACGGCGACTTGCAGGGCTTCGTTGGAGAGTTCGCTGCCGTCGGTGGTGACCAGTACACGGTCAAACATGGGTTGTACCTCCATCGAGTTTTGCGTGTTCAGGGTCAGGACGCTTGACGTGCTCAGCTTCGCCAGGACGCTTGACGTGTTCAGCTTCGCCTGGACGCTTGGCGTGCTCAGCTTCGCCAGGACGCTTGGCGTGCTCAGCTTCACCAAGATGCCAGCGCGGGTCGGTGTCTTTGCGCCTCGAGATCATCACCGGAATGCTCGAGAGTCGTGCGACGCGTTCGGCAACGCTGCCGAGCAAACTGTAATCAAAACCGGTTCGTCCGTGCGTGCCAATCAGCAAGTAATCAAAATCCTCAGTCTCGGCGTAGGCAACAATTTCTTCTGCCACGTGCTCACCCTCGAGAAGCTTGGAATCGACCGAAATTTCCCAACCCGTTTCGCCAATTCGCGCCCAGCGCTGCAAGAGTTCTTGGGTTTCGGTTTTTTGATGCACAAAATGCTGCCATGCCCAGTCACTGTGATGACGGGGTTTAAGCACAACGCTGGTCAGCACGACTCGAGCGCCCATGCGACGCGCCATTGCGAAGGCGGTACAGGCGGCGTTTTCGCTGCAAGGTGTGCCGTCTACCGCCACCAAGATTTTCTTTAACATCCAAGACCTCCTTTGACTGATCTAAGGATGCTTGGAGCGCATTACCAGGGCATTACGATGCTGTGAAACACGGCAAATGTTATACCGGTAATCTTTTCAAAAATCGCCAACAGTCTGCAAACTCGAGAGGTTGCCTGAGATTCAAAGTCAGCGTGGCACGGTGGGCGCAGGTTGTGGCGTGGTGGTCGGCTTGACCATTGGCACGCCGTCGGGTCGAAACTCGAGCCTGTCAATGCGCATGGTGCGTTGCCCGTTTGGATAGCCCGTGTTGCCTGCCGCCCAGGCGTGATAGACCATCCAAGGCTGACCTGCACCGTCGGTGGTGATGCACTGGTGTCCGGGTCCGGCGACGGCTCCGGCGCTTGCCAGAATTGGATTGTCTTGCCATTTGCTGAACGGACCCAGTGGGTTTGAAGCGTGGGCATACCCCACAGCGTAGGTTTCATCGGCGTAGTTTGCTGCCGAATAGAACAGGTAGTATTTGCCGTTGGCTCGTCGGTACATGGTCGGCGCTTCGACCAGATTGCCTTCCCAGAGCGCCCCGTTGACGATCAATTGTTTTGGTGCTCCGGTCAGGGTCAAGCCGTCGCTCGAGAGGCGCTGACCGTAAATGTAGGTGAATTTTCCACAGCAGTTGCCGTCGTTTTTCCAGTACAGGTAACGCTTGCCGTCCGTGTCCGTGAATGGACTGGCGTCAATCGAACCGCCCTCTTCAATCTGACAGACGAGCGGTTCGGGGCTGGTGTCAACAAAGGGTCCCTCGGCAGATTTGGAAACCGCCAATCCGATGCACTGTCGTCCGCTGGCGGTGTGGCGTGCCGTGTAATACATTGCAAAACCACTTGGCACGGCGGCGACCTCCGGTGCCCAGGTCAACCCGCCGCTCGCCCAAGCTGGCAGCGGTCCGAGCGCACTGCCAAGGTAAGACCAGTCCACGAGGTTGCTCGAGCGTGCCAGTTGAATGTCGTTGCCGCCGCCGTTGGTGGCGTAAGCGTAGTAGGTTTTCTCAACCCGCAAAACGAATGGGTCGGGGAAGTCGTTGGCGTAAACAGGATTGGTGTAGGTCATGGTGGCTTTCTGAGCGCTCGAGAGTCCGATCATCAACACCAGCAGGGTGAGCGTTCGATTCATAGGCTTGCCTCGGTTTCGTTCACTTCTTTGGGCAGTGGGATGATGCGACGACCGAAATCGTGCGGTTGTTGGGCGCGTACCGCCGCTTTGAAAAGCTCCACCATAATGCTCGGTTGACGGTCTTGCACGCTCGGGCGAAGGTGATACAGCCCACTGGGGCAGACATGACCGACCAGACGGGTCAAGCCCGAATTCCAGTCAATGTGGTCAAACAGTGGCCACCAGGTTAATCCCAGCACGGGAACACCTTTTTCACGGACTCGAGCCAGCTCGCTGAGGACATATTCCAACCATTCGGGGCGCAATTGGTCGGCACTGGTTTCGGCAATATAAAGTGGTTTTTGATAGCGCTTATGGTACGTCTCGAGGGTGGCGGCAATACCTGGCGGGTTGGGGTCTGGGCTGACCTCGTATTCATCGACGCGTCCCCAATCGGCGGCGCGACGTGGACCAGTTCGATGACCGATGACATGCTCCGAACCAGGATAATAATCCAGACCGATCACATCCGCACCCGCAGGCTCGAGCGACAGACGCTCGAGCAAAGCTGCATCAAATCCGGCACGGCTGAGGTGTTCAAACATCTCACTGCCAGAACCTGCCAGACCCTCGAGCGCGTCCAGCCCTGCGAAGCGGTTGAGGGTCAGTTCCTGCGCTTTTGCATTCAGGTCGGGCGTGCTGGCACGGAAGTGATCGGCTCCGTCGTTCAACCAAATTTCGGCGTTCGGGTGCGCCGCGCGAATGGCTTTGGTGGCTCGAGCCACCGCCTCCACAATCGGCTCGAGCGAGCGCACAAACCCGTGCTGACCGGTTTCAAACGGATGCCACGCCCCGATGCCGCCCCGAAAATAGGCGGTGATAAACGGTTCATTGAACGGCGTGAACTTGGTCAGGGAGTGTCTGTAACGGGTCGCAAAGGCTGTTGCAAATTGTTCGAGTGCAGACGGAAATGCTGGGTCGCGCATTCCAGCAGGCAACCATGCGGGCGTCCCGAAGTGAACCAAATCCCAGATCGGCTCGAGTTGAATGGCTTGCAAATGCTCGAGTACCGCATCAGACCAGGACCAGTCAAAGCGGTCGGGGGCAAGGTGAAGGTCATTCCAGGGCAAGCCGTAGCGAATCTGCGTCACGCCAAGGTCATGTGCCAAGTTTAGGTCTTCACGCCAGCGCTTGCGGTGAGCCGTCCAGCCGAGTTCGTCCACGCCCATTTCGGGAATGAAGGCATTTTCGATCCCGACCGCCCAGAAAAACGCCGTGCTCATGGAGTTTCTTTCGGCAAACAAAAAATCTGGGCACGACCACCAAACTCGAGGAGCCGATAATTGGCTGCCTCAATCATGCGTTTGACTCCTTTCATCGCCCTGAAGTTCCCCTCGAGTTTCCTGCCAAAAAACTTCATTCTTTCAGCCCTGTCAGGGTGATGCCCTGCACCAGATAGCGCTGCGCGATCAGGTAGGCAATCAACACTGGAATCGCCGCTAGCGCTGTGCCAGCCATCAACTTGCCGTAATCGGTGGTGTAACGGCTCGAGAACATCGTGATGCCCACCGGCAGGGTTTGCAAATCGCCGTGAACCACAAACAATGGCCAGACATAATTGTTCCACGCCCCCATGAACGACAGCACCCCGAGGGTCATCAACGCCGGAACCGAAAGCGGCAGAATCACGTGGCGGAGCACTTGCAGGCTGTTTGCGCCGTCAATCCGCGCGGCTTCCTCGAGTTCGCGCGGGATGCCGCTGAAAAACTGTCGCAGCATGAAGACGCCAAAGACGTTGGCAACCCCAGGCCAGATCAGGGCGTGATAACTGTCAATCCAGCCCAGTTGAATCATCATGATGTACATCGGAATCAGGGTGACCACCCCTGGCACCATCATGCTCGAGAGGATGAACCAAAACCAGGCTTCACGCCCAGGGAAGCGCAACCTCGAGAGTGGATAGGCGGTCAGCACGCCCAGCACCAGCACCGCCAGCGTGTAGGCGAGCGAGGTGAACATCGAATTGAACGCCCAACGCAAAATGTTGCCATCGGGTGAGTTGATGATCTCAATGTAATTCTCGAGCGTCGGTCGGGTTGGAATCCATTGAACGGGCGTGGCAATCGTGTCGGATTCGGGTTTGAGCGAGGTTGAGAGCATCCAGTACATCGGTGCCAGAAAGACCAGCGACAGCAGGCACAACAGTATAAACCGAGGCAAATCTCGAGGGAGGCGTCTCGAGGCGAGCTTGCGGTTCTGGCGAATGGGTTGCTCAAAGGTTGTCGCCACGTCAACGACCTCCAGTGCTCAGGTCGCGTGCCATGATGCGAAATTGGATCGCGGTAAACACCAGCATGATCGCCCCGAAGACAAACGCCATCGCGGTGGCACTCGAGAATTGATTGTTGGAAAACGCCTCTTCGGTGATGTACATGATCACACTCTGGGTGGTGCGGGTCGGACCGCCGTTGGTGATGACCTGAGACTGTCCGAACAACTGAAAACTGGCAAGCACCGTGGTGACCGAAACAAACAGGGTGGTCGGGGCGAGCAGTGGCAGGGTGATGAACCTGAATTTTGCCCAGCTTCCCGCCCCGTCGAGTTCGGCAGCCTCGAAGTAGCTCTGCGAGATGTTGCCGAGCGCCGCCAAGTAGAGCGTCATGTTAAAGCCAATCGTCCACCAGATCGTGCCAATAATGATCGGCACCCATGCCAGCCACTCTGTGGTCAAAAATGGCAGCGAGGGCAGCTTCAGGTACTCGGAGCGCACGATGTTGACCAAGCCGCTCTGGTTGTCGAACATCCAGCGCCAAAGAATGCCCATGACACTGACCGACAAAATACCGGGCATGAAAAAAATTGCCCTAAAAATGGCTTGACCAAAAATCGGTTTGTGCAGCAGCATCGCCAGCCCCAGCGCGGTTGCCACCAACAAGGGAAGGCTGAGGACCGTAAAAAATGCCGTGTTCAGCAGGGTGCGCCAGAAAAAACTGGACTGTGATGTGCTGGGGTCAAACAGGGCGCGGTAAAACTCCAGACCAACAAAGGGCTGCGTGCTCGAGAGTGGGTCCCAGCGGTGCACGCTGACCCAGACGCCGTAAAGAATTGGGTAAACGACAAACCAAAAAAAGAACACGGCGTGCGGCACCAGGAACAAGTACGGCACGAGCGGGTTGGTTTCGTTGAGTGCCGTCCAGCGACTTGGGTTGGGTTGGGTTGGCGGTTTCATCAGGCACTCCAAACTGAAGGCAAACTCGAGCCGCCTAACTGATGTTTGTGCACATGCCTGCTTCTAGACGGATTGTATTCTGACTTCAGCGAGAAATACCTGGGGAAGAGGTTTTCTTCCCCGTAACGCCCGATGTAGTTGCCCGCCGTCCGCATGGCTCGAGTTCACTTCCCGCCGAGTTGTTGACGGGCTGCCTCGATGTTCTTGTTTGCCTCATTGACACCATCATCAAGGGCTTGCTTGACGCTCTTTTTACCCAACAGCGCATTCTCGAACGCGCCGTCCCAAGCGCCGCGCACTTGACCAACCCAGGGGTAACCGCTGGTGGCTTGAACGCTGGATAAACCCTCAAACAAGCCCTGCATGGGGTTGTTGTCGTAACTCTTGTCGTCGGCAACGACTTTCTGGGTGGGCAAACCGCCAGCCGAAGTCCAGGTCAGGTTCTGGGCGGGCAAGGTCATCCAGTTCATGAACTCGAGGGCGGCGGCACGCTTGTTCTTGTCGGCGCTGGCTGGTTGTTTGGGCAGCGTCAGGTGGCTCGAGCCGCCCCAAGCGCCGTCTTTTTTGGTGCCAAGGCGCGGGAATGGCGCGATGCCAAAGCTCAGTCCCTGCTGACCCTTGTACTGCTCGAGCATCCAGACCCCGTTGAAGTTAAAGCAGGCTTTGCCCTGACGGAAGGCGGTGATCTCGCTCGATTCGGTGGCGTTGCTCGGCGAAATATTGTACTTATTAACCAGGTCTACCAAAAATTGCACGGCTTCGGCAGCCTCGGGCGAATTGAACGAGGCGTTTAGTGACTTGTCGATAAGGTTCACGCCGTTTTGCAGCACGACGCTGTAGGCAATCGTTCCGCCCATCCAGGGGGTTGGGATGCCCGCGCCCCAAGTCTCGAGGTTTTTAGGATCAAAGCCGTCCTGCCCTGGCTTCTTGCCCGCCTTGTCGGTGGTGCAGGCTTGTGCCGCTTTGAGAAACTCGGCACGCGATTTGGGGAGTTTGCTGACCCCAGCTTTTGCCAGCAGGTCCTTGTTGTAATACATTGCCAGGGCAACCGAGTGAATCGGCACCCCATAACTTGAACTCTTGTAATCGGCGGTCTGCCAGAGGGTCTTGAAAAAACGTGCCTTGTCCAGTCCAGCATTTTTGAGTTCAGTGCCCGTTAACTTGCTGAGCGCGTTGCGTGCCGCAAAGCTGGTGATTTGATCCTCGTTGATCACCACCACATCGGGCGAGCGTCCAGAGGCGACCAACGGTCCAAGCTGTTGCCAGGTCGTGCCCCAAGGTTGGGCGGTTGCCTTGACGACAATGTTTTCATGGGTGTCGTTAAATTTTTTGACCAAGCCTTCCATCACCGGACGGTCTGGTCCGGTAAAGCCGTGCAGGTAGGTGATTTCAACCTTGGGTCCCTTGTACGAGTTGCTGCCCTGGGCGAGCGCGAGTCCAATGGCGATGACCCCAATGGTTGCGGCGGCGAAACTGACCGTAGCGATTTTTTTCATAACTGCCTCCTCTGAATGGTGGTGCGCGACTGGATAAGCTTTAAAACAAGAACGCCGAATTTTCTTAAGGCTGTGAAATCTCGAGTGGTGCAGGTTTGATCTGTGGATGCGCTTTAAGCCAACGCGACGAGTAGCCCATTGGGTTGGTTTCAAAATCGACCTGCGCGTTTGGACCTCGGGTGGCACGGGCAATTGCCTCGAGATCGGCTTTGGGGCGGCGATCCATGTAGACCAAGCCATTTTTTTCTTGGAAGGTATCGGTAAGCTGGGTGTAACAAAACCCTGCCAGCCCAGTACTGCCATGAACCGCCTCGAGCAGGCGCGTGTAATGCTCGATAAAACCTCCACTATCCTCGGCTCGGCTGTAGCCCCAACCGTCGCTGCCCGGCGAGAAGGCAATCCCGCCAAATTCGGTCAGCATCACCGCCTGCTGATCTCTCGAGAATCCGTCCAGGGCAATCACCCTTAAGGCTGGTTGAACGTGCTCGAGCGTGTGAGCAATCGCGGCGGTATCACGGTAACGCTCGAGCAACAGCTCGGGGTCGGGTGTGTAATCGTGAATGCTGAGAATATCGGTTTCAAACTGTTCCCAACCGTCGTTGCCGCTGATCGGGCGGCTCGGGTCGAGCGAGCGGGTCAGGTGGGCAATCGCCTGCACATATTCGCGTTGTGCGCGGCTGCTCGGCAAGTCAGGCACGCCCCAGGATTCGTTAAATGGAACCCATGCCACGACGCACGGGTGCGAGGCGTCACGCCGAATCACCTCGAGCCACTGGCTGGTCAAGCGCTCCACCGCCCGTTTCGAGAAGCTGTAGGCGCTCGGCATCTCGTTCCAGACCAGCATCCCGAGGACATCACACCAGTACAACCATCTTGGACTCTCGAGTTTCTGATGCTTGCGCAGTCCATTGAAACCGAGTTGCCGTGCCAGTTCGACATCGGCTTTCAGTTGCTGGTCGCTGGCGGTCATCAAACCCTCTGCCCAGTAGCCCTGATCGAGCGCCATGCGCAAGTAGTACGGACGACCATTGAGCATAAAACGTCCGTGCTTCACCGCAACTTCACGCATGGCGGTATAACTCGAGACGCGGTCCAGCACGGTCTGATCGTGGACAATCTCGAGTTCGGCGCGAATCAATTGTGGATGCTCCGGACTCCAGAGCAGCGCCGCTCGAGCATCGTCGATGCCAGGGTCGGGTAGGCGAATGGTGCGTGAAATGTGCGAGCCATTCAGTGCATAGCGGTCATCTGCCAAAACGCGGTCATCTGCCAATAAACGCACATGCAAACTCATGCCCTCACGAATCGGTCCGGCAATCTGTGCCTCGAGATCGATCTGCCAGGTGTGAAGCTCAGCCGTCCAGCGCAGTCTTTCAATTCGCGTCTCGGGAACAACCTCGAGCCAGACGGTTTGCCAGATGCCGGTGGTGCGCGGGTACCAGATCGAGTGCGGTTCGCGCTGCCAGTCTTGCTTGCCACGTGGTTTCTCGAGATCGTGCGGATCATCAAAGGCTCGGACAATAATCTCGAGGGTGTCGTCATGAATCGCATCGGTCAGGTCGGCGCTGAAGGGTGTAAAACCTCCCTGGTGTGTTGCCACCTGCTGACCGTTCGCCCAGACGCAAGCCTGTTCGTCAACAGCGCCAAAATGCAGCAGCAACCTCGAGCCATTGCTGGGACGCTCATGCGCCACCAGGTTAAAAACCTGCCTGTACCAGACCGCCTTGTGAAAGTCTTGGTCGTGAAGTCCGCTGGCGCGGCTCTCTGGGGCAAATGGCAGCAAGATTTCACGCTCAAACTTCACCTCGTCTGGTCGTGACCAGCGCGCATCGTTGTCGAACGCAAACGCCCAAAGCCCATCGAGCGAACGCCAAGACTGACGCTCGAGCATCGGTTGTGGATGAAGCTGTTGGTTCACAAGACCTCCTGACCGTATTTCAGAAAACGGGGAAGAAGCGGTGTTAAGGCACGGCGAGTCAATCGGGGTTAATTGGAATACTAGCAATAAAACTTGTTATAAGTCAAGTTAAATTGTGAAGTTGAAGACATATCGTTCAAGACCGTTTTGATCGCCAGATAAAATTTGCCCACCATTCGCAACAGTCCGAAGCAGGCAGGCAACATCGTGTTTTTATCACTCGAGATGCTCGAAGTTCAGTGTAAAAATTTGATGATCAAGAAATGACAGTTCATTTTGGAGTCGATCTGATTGTCGCAACTTTTTATGTTAGAGTTGCGAGAATCTCGAGGAGGAAATCATGCCAGTTACGGGAAGCAAAGTCTTATTGGTTGACGGCGAAGCCTCTTTGCCCGTGCTCAAAGCGATGGCAAACGAAACACGGATGCTGATCCTGAGCCTGCTCTCGCACAACGTCATGAACGTCACCGAACTCGCCACCGCCCTGGGACTTCCTCATTCAACCGTCAACTTCAACCTCAAACAACTCGAGGAAGCCGGCTTGCTCCACGTCGAGTACGAACCCGGAACGCGCGGCTCGCAAAAGCTTTGCTCCAAACGCTACGACGAGGTTCATGTCAAGCTTCCTGGAGTCGCCATCGAGGCGCGAAACACCAACGTGGTCGAGATTTCGATGCCGATTGG
>JANMUC010000455.1:0-1365 GCA_031391225.1 Deinococcales bacterium | reverse complement strand
GATCAAGAGGAAGCCATGAGTTTCGCAAACCGCATCATTGTCATGCGTGACGGTTCGATAGAACAAGACGGCACGCCCGAAAGTGTTTACGGTCAACCGCGCACTGCGTTTGTTGCCAATTTTCTGGGGCGCACCAACCTGATTCCCGCTCGAGCCTCTGGGAGCGTCGCCATGAGTATTTTGGGGCTAGTTCCTCTAACGCATTCCGAAAGCGGTCCTGTGATGCTTTCAGTGCGCCCTGAGAGCTTGAAACTGGGCAGTGAGGGGCTGCAAGCTCGAGTCACCGCCCGAGAATTCAAGGGACATGATCTGACCTACACGCTCGAGGCTGGGAACGCACAATTGGTCGTGCAAACCGATCACACGCAGTCATTGCAGGTCGGTGACAGCACTTTTGTCAAACTCGAGGGTCAAGCCGTGGTGGTTCGGGGTAGCGAAAAAAAGATTTGAGACACTGGTTTAAATCTTGACCAACCTCGAGTACACTTTCTTTTGGAGGTGCTCGATCTTTTGGAGGTGCTCGATCTTTTGGAGGTGCTCGATGCAGCAAGCTCAAGCAAGAAACTCTACCCCCAACCTCAAACCCATTTTGACCACCGTGGGCGCATTGACCGTGGTGGTTGCCCTGGTCAATTGGGGCGGCACTGCCAAACCTGGACCAATGTTCGTGCTCGGCGTGGGCGTCTTGACCGCCATGCTTGCCGCCCTTGGCGGCGCAATCTGGTACTTGTTCGTCTCACCACTCCCGGCAAATGCAGAAGTTTCCCCAACCCGCTCGAGCGTACTCACCCGCTCATTGGCTGGGGTTCTTGCCGTCGCTAGCGGTCTGATGTTCTCGGTGGCTATCGTTTGGGATGAAACCTGGCATCACCGTTACGGCGGTTTTGGCAATGATTTTTTGTGGTCGCCACATTATTTGCTCTACGGTTCAATGGCGATTCTGGCGTTTTTTGCCAGCGCCGGAATTTTGTTTCTGGCTTTGCAAGGACGCGGCGGCATCCGCGAACGATTCCGTAGCGAGCCTTTGATTGGCTTACTGGCACTGATCGCCCTATTTCAAACCGCCGCCGCGCCGTCAGATTTGTTGTGGCACAAAATTTATGGTGTTGACCTGACCGCCTGGAGTTTGCCACATTTAATGCTTATTGGCGGCGTGTCATTCGTCATGATGTGCGCCGTTCCGCTCACCCTCTCGAGCGTCCCACAAGTCGCCTGGCGTGGTTTGCAGTCTTTAAAACTCCAAGAATGGTTGGCAATTTTGCTGTTCAGTTTTGCTGGAACTTTACTGGTCATCTTGCTTGCCGCCGAATGGGAAGGCATTGGCAGCCTGCCCGATTTCAGCTCGAGCAACCTTCGCGCCTTCTG
>JANMUC010000361.1:0-7353 GCA_031391225.1 Deinococcales bacterium | reverse complement strand
TGCAAACTCCCAAAGGGCAACGCGTCATGCGACCAGAGTTTGGTTGTCAAGTTCACGAACTTATTTTTGCACCAAACGACGCGAACACTTGGGGTCTGGCATCCTATTACGTCGAAGATGCACTGCGCTTTTGGGAACCCCGCATTGAGGTGCTCGAGGTCAACACCCGCCCCGACCCAGAGCACAACGAACGCATGGACATTGAAGTCAGTTACGAAATCAAAGCCACCCACGACAGGCGATCGCTGGTGTTTCCGTTTTATCGAATTCCTGGCGAGTGATAGCTCGAGTTTTAAAATGTTCGAGAATTGAAATGTTTGGATTTGATATTACAACTCGAGAAATAAAAAATTGAAATTTCAAGAATTCAAAAACAAAACCTATAAGTGATCAACAAGATAAATCCATCTTCCCTCAAAGGGTGAACAAAAGCGATTCCGCCCGTAGGTGCGTCTTGGAGTCAAGAAGGTTCACCCCTACAACAACAAAAATCAGAATTATTTCCACAATTCCTTCTCGCTCGAGGTGCGCATGTCCTTACCAACCACCAACCTGGATGACCGAAAATTTCAAGACATCGTTGATCAAGCCAAACGCTTGATCCCGCAATACTGTCCAGAATGGACGGATCACAACGTCTCTGACCCTGGTGTGGCACTGATTGAACTGTTCGCCTGGATGACCGACATGCTCTTGTACCGCGTCAACCAAGTGCCCGATAAAATGTACGTCAAGTTCCTCGAGATGATCGGCGTCAAGCTCGAGCCACCTCAAGCCGCAACAGTGCCGGTCACCTTCTATTTATCGCAAGCCCAGACTGTACCGCTCATTTTGCCCGAAGCCAGCGAGGTTGCCACGGTTCGCACCGAAACCAGCCCAGCGATTATTTTTTCGACCGAACAAGCCTTGACCATCACACCGCCCATTTTGCTTGGCGCGTTCTCTCGAGACGCGACTCTGGGACGCGACGCCCCCTGGGTGACGCATGAACTGAGTCAGCTCGAGCTTGCCGGAAACAGCCTACGCTTGTTTCCGCTGCAACCCAACCCAAACGATGCGTTTTACCTCTCGCTGGAAACCGACCACAGCAACCACGTAATTGCGGTGATGGTCGAGTGCGAAACCGCAGGCGGCGCGGGCATTGACCCGACCAATCCGCCACTGGTTTGGGAGGTCTGGCAAGGTCCGGTGCGCACCTGGCAACCCTGCGAGGTCGAATTTGACGGCACGGGCGGTTTTAACATGTCTGGCGAAATTATTTTGCACCTACCTGCCATGCAGCAACGCGCGTTGCAGAATATTTCATCCTACTGGTTGCGGGTGCGCTTGACCAACGAACAGGCGGGCACACTGCGCTACGGTGTCTCACCAGAGATTGAGAGCATCAAACTCGAGTCCAGGGGCGGAACCGCTAACGCCCGTCATGCCGTGACCGTAACCGACGAGTACATTGGCGTCAGTGACGGCACGCCAGGACAAAAATTTAATTTGCTGCACTCGCCGATTTTGGCTCGAGACGCAACCCGTGACGCGCTGATGGTCGAAGCGATAGGCGCAGAGTTTGAGGCTTGGCAGGAAGTTGCCGATTTTGCCGATTCCAAACGCGGTGACAAGCATTACAGCCTCGACAGCTTAGATGGCAGCATTCGGTTTGGGGCAACCTTACCGCAACCGGACGGCACTGTTTATACCTTTGGGCAGATTCCAGCCAAAGGGGCAACGCTCAGGTTCTCGAGATATCAATACGGCGGCGGCGTCATGGGCAACGTGCCAAAAGGGGCGCTCAGCGTGCTGAAATCGAGCATTCCTTACGTTGCGCGGGTGGTCAACCGCCAAGCCGCCGTCGGAGGACGTAACCCGCAAAGTTTGGAAGACGCCAAAACCAAAGCTCCACAAACTTTGCGCACCCGCACCCGTGCCGTCTCGAGCGACGATTACGAACATTTGGCGCAGCAAGTGCCAGGCGTCGCTAGGGCGTACTGTCTCGCTCCAGGCAGTCAAACCAACCCCAAACCAGGCGACCCCAAACCGGGACAGGTGGCACTGATCGTGCTGCCCAGCACCGATTATGCTTCGGGATCAATTCCGGTCGAAGCCATGACCTTGTCCGCCGAAACCCGCGCCGATGTGCTGGCGCAACTCGAGGGTCGAAAACTGGTCGGTACGACCCTCGAGGTTCGAGGACCGCAATTGATCTGGGTTTCGATTGAAGGTAAACTTCGCGTACCAGAAGGATTTGATGCCGCAATGGGAGCCCAAGTTCAATTGGAAGCCGAAAAGGCGCTTTACCGATTTTTGAACCCTTACGTCGGTGGTCCAAAAGGAACAGGCTGGGCATTTGGGCGAGACTTGCAACAATCAGAATTGTTTGCTTTGTTGCAACGCATTCAATACGTCGAATTTGTCGAAGAACTCAAAGTTGGCGTGAGCGAAATTGGCTCGAACGAACCGCCACGCCCAATTCCCAGTTTCTTAACCGTCCCTCGAGGGGTTCTGCTGTGCTCGAACTCGCACCGCATTCGGGTAACGACGCGACAAGATATGGATACTTAAAATTGCAATGTTGTAGGGGCGAACCTTGTGTTTGCCCCTACAACGGCGAATTTAAAAATGTGTGCTAAGAGTTCTCAGATAAGATGTTTAATCTGTAGTTTCACCCGAGGAGCGCTGTGGCAAAAGGTCAAATTATTGTTCAGTACCAAGGTCAGGATGTCCACGTTAAACCCGTGGATGGCAACCTGACCATTGGGCGCATTCCAGAAAACGATCTTGCATTGGCGCTGCCAGGGGTTTCAAAACGCCATGCCGAAATTCAACAAACCGAAACGGGTTTGGTGATTGTTGACCTTAACTCCGACAAGGGAACGTATATTGCGGGCAACCGCTTGTTACCTGGGCAACCGTACCCATTGCCAGTTGGAACACCGATTCAAATTGGTCCGTTTGTACTGACCTATCAACTGCTGGGTGGTGACTCGAGCAGCACCGCAGCGCTCGAGAACAAAGCGCCAGAAGTTGAGAGTGTGGTGATCGAAGCTGATCCAGTCCCGTCGGTTCCGATCAAACCAGCTCGGATCAAAGAAGCCATGCCCTTAATGGTTGGGTCATCGAGTTACCTGCAATACCTCCCCGCCATGTTTCACGAGCATGACTTTGTAGACAGGTTTTTGCGTATTTTTGAAACCATTTGGGAACCGCTCGAATGGCGGCAAAATTCGCTCGAGATGTACTTTGACCCGCGAACCGCTCCGACTGGAATGCTCGAGTGGTTGGCAGGTTGGTTGGGTTTGCCCGTAGCATTGCATTACCCAGAATCGCGCCGTCGTGCCTTGTTGCACGAGGCAATGGATTTGTACCGTTGGCGCGGCACAAATTACGGTCTGGGGCGGTTTATCGAACTCTCAACGGGTTTTCCGGCAACCATCACCAATGAACCCAACAATCCGTTTGTGATTCGGGTCAAGATCAATCCACCACCCAATGAAACCGTGCCGATGGATGTGCTCGAGGACGTGGTCAGAACCCACAAGCCAGCCGTGATGGGGTATGTGATTGAAGTGGTGGGGCAAACCAAAACGAAGAAAGTTTAAATTTTAATCTCGGTTTTCTCGAGCTTGACCTCCGCGCCTTAAATCGGGTCGTTGCACGGGTTGGTACTTCTCGCGTTTGAAAGGTGCGCGAAGCAATTCGACCTCTTCAGCCTCGAGTTCGCGCCATTCACCAACCCGCAAATCGCCAAGGTGCAAATTCGAGACTCGGGTGCGTTTTAAAACGACCACCTCCAAACCGATCGCGCCAAACATGCGCCGCACCTGGCGGTTGCGTCCCTCCCGAATCACAATAATCGCGCCGCCGTCCGCTTCGCGCAGGCTGTCAGGTTTAGCCAGACCATCCTCGAGATTGACGCCGCGCCGTAAAAGCTCGAGTTGGGCTTTGGTCGGAACTGGGTCTGACCAGATGCGGTATTCTTTGGGGTGCTCGTAACGCGGATGCGTCAGTTGCAAGGTCAAATCGCCGTCGGTGGTTAGCAGCAACAAACCCTCGGAGTCGCGGTCAAGTCGTCCAATCGGATGCAAACCGGGTACGACAGGCACAAGATGAAGCACGTTCTTGCGCCCCAATTCGTCATCGGCGGTGGTCACAATGCCGCGCGGTTTGTAGAGCGCAAAGGTCACGTGCTCTGTTACTCGAGTCACCTCGCGCCCATTGACCACAATGCTGTCAGTCTCGAGGGCAGATTCGCCAAGTTGCGCCACGCGTCCATTGACACGCACCCGCCCTTGCTTGATAAGGTCTTCGGCGGCGCGTCGTGATGCCACGCCCGCTCGAGCCAAGATTTTTTGAAGGCGTTCAGGCATGAATTGATTCTAAGCTTTTAGCCGTGAATACTGAAATCTGCCTGGAACATTTAAAAACTCGAGCCTTAAAAGCTCGAGTTTTGTAGTTTGCAACGTTTAACTTGCGATGGGTTTACGTTCGCGCCTTGCCTCACGACGAATTTTTGGGTCAAGCCCAATCATCAAAAAGAAATTCTCGAGCGCGTTCTCTTGCCCTTTGATTTCTGGGTGTGATTCTTCGTGATGTCCGTTGACGAAGGGCAAGCCTTTGTACAAATCGATAGCTTTGACCACCACGTCTTCTGGAGCGCCCTGTTCGGCAAGGTCTGCCAATTGACCGTAGACTTCGCGCCGCGCTTCGGCGTGTTGGGTGAAGGCTTGCGGGGTCGGAGTTTCGGGTGCCCGCAGCAAATCCTGTTTGGCGATACGACGGTAGTGCTTTAGACCGCGCAAGATTTCCTCACTGGAGAGCGTGACTTTCATCATCTCAAAACTCCTTTCTTCCCTGGGTTAGAGGGGTCGAGCCTTTGTACGAGACGAATAAAAAAACCGCCATGACATGGCGGTTTTGGCTTGGAAATAAAGGCACATTCTGCTTCACGATGACTCAGTATAGAATTTTCTGATCTCGAGTGTCAACGCTTTTCGGCACACTGTGAATCACAATGTCCGTGCGTTCGGGTTTTATGAAATCCCCTGCCTGACGGTGATTCTATATTTTTATACCAAGTATAGAGTTTGCTATTCGCGTGATACTTCACATTCTAATAGTCAATTGTATCCGTCCTGTCAGTAATCTCGACTCATCAGTTAAACTCGAGCCTGTGAAATCAGCAGTCATTCAGCAACCCTCAACTGACCTATCACGTGGTATTGCCGCAGCCGTACTCGCCTCGAGCATTTGGGGCGGCATGTACGTGATCTCGAGAATTGTGCTCGGCGTGATTCCACCAATCACCCTGGTCTGCATCCGAATGCTGGTTTCGGCACTTGCCATGTTCGCGTTTCTTAAAATCCGAAACCTCGAATGGCGACTGCCCCGCGAAATCTGGACTCGAGTGCTGGCAATGGGCATTGTCGGTTACACCATATCGATCAGCGCTCAGTTTATCGGCACAAAACTGGCTGGCGCGGCGCTCGGTTCGCTCATCACCACCGCCAGCCCACTCGTCACCGTGGCACTGGCGGCATTTTTAAAACTCGAGCGCGTCAATGCTCGAGCTTGGTTCGGACTGGGCTTGGGTTTGCTGGGCGTTATTTTGACCAGCACAGGCTCGAGTCAAGCCAACCCGCTCGGAATTTTGGCGCTGGTGGTTGCCGCCATTTCTTGGGGTGTGCTGGGTTTGATTGGTGGGCAGGTTGTAACTAAACACGACCCAATGGCTGTGACCGCCTGGGCAAGCGTGATCGGGTTTTTTGGAACACTGGTGATTGTGCCATTTGAACTCTCGAGTAACGTTATTGGCACAATCACTCCAGGCATCTTTCTGGGCATTCTGTACCTTGGCGTGGTCAGCACCGCCATCGCCTTCGCCGCCTGGGTTTACGGGGTGTCTCGAGCGGGAAGTGTGCTTTCGGGAATCGCGTTTTTTGCGCAACCCGTGGTCGGGTCATTGCTTGGATTTTTCTTGCTTCATGAACAACTTGGTTGGAATTTTGCGGCTGCCGCAGTCTTGCTTTTCGCTGGCGCGATTTTGGCACGACCAGAAGCTCGAGAAACGCAAAAAGGATGAATGATCGAGCGATATTTCCCATAAAGAAAGCGACGGCAACCAAATGAGTTATGACCTTGCAGTGTGGTACGCGTCCCAACCAATCACCATAAAAGAAGCAGAAGATATTTATGATCGACTTCTCGACGACGATCTAACGGCACTCGAGCCGCATCCAGGTGTTCAGGCGTTTCTTGCTGAACTGACCAGCCACTATCCGCAAATCTATGATTGGAATGATGACGATATTGGCAACTGCCCGTGGAGTATTGCATTCGATCAATCAGACCGTTATGTCACTATGTGCATGGTTTACTCGCGGACAAATGAACTTGTCCCCTTCATTGAAAATCTTGCCACAAAACACGACCTTGTTTGTTACAACCCTCAATCGTCTCGAGTGAAATATCCGCCTCGAGTTGCGAAAATGCCATACTCTCGCCTGACTCTGGAAAATGACACCCTCATCGATAACCCAACCAGTAACCAAATTGCCCAAGTGATCTCGAGCTTGAATACCACAGACAACACCTTTGCCATTCTCGAGTCTAGCGATATGACTTACATTCAAACTGCATTTCAAAATGCGGGTGAATTCGTGCTCGAGTTTCAAGATGGTTCTTTGGACAAGCACTATCAAACCACCGTGGAAACCCCGCTTGAAGTGATGGCAGCGTTTCAAGGGTTTTTGGAATCTCGAGAGGACTGGAAGCGAACCATCAATTGGCAGAAAATCGAGATTTGACAAAGTTCAAATTGTACTTTGGTACGTGACTTGAGGCTGTCTGAAGTCGAGTTAGACGTGAGTCCCGAATCCAAGAAATGGGACTACAGCATCTTGCACAATGTTTGACGCGAAGCGCGAACAGCCCGACAGGTGCTGTCTTGTGAGCAAGAAGCGATTCCGCCCGAAGCGACCAAGCCCGTGAGGTGCTGCTTCAAGGTCAAGAAGCGACCCAAGCCCGTGAGGTGCTGCTTTAAGGGTCAAGAAGCGCGTCAACGGATATGAAAACCGCTGTAATAACTCACAGGGTGCGTTTTATGGTCAGACTTTGTTGGCGAATTCAAAATATGCGTTTTTTTGGGCAATAAAGTATTAAACCCAATCCAAAACGTAAAATCCGTAAGTACAAGGGCGCTGTAGGGGCGCTGCTTGCTGCGCCTTTCCCACAAAATTGGAATGTGAGTCGATTGCAGTTCACAAAAACCGAATTCACCAACAGAGTCTGGTCAAGAAGCGGTTTTCATAAGAGTGAGAGCGCGGAGCGACCCAAGCCCGTGAGCGATCCTGCCCGAAGGTGCAT
>JANMUC010000357.1:0-16438 GCA_031391225.1 Deinococcales bacterium | reverse complement strand
TCAAACGCCGAACGCGCCGCCAGAGAAGGCTGCAAGCTGTCGTTTGCACATGATAAAAAACTGTATTTTGAACTCCTGGCTTATGTTGCGGGTGCTTTGGCAGAGCAAAATAAATTAAGCAAAGCCAGTGAATTTTTTGAGCAATGTTTAGCTTTTTTCCTAGAGCAAAACGACCAACCAATGGTGCAGCATGCGTTGGGAAATGTGGCTTACATTTATGGGATGCAGGGGCGTAGGATTGAAGCCACCCAAAAGCTCGAGCAGCAATTCGAGATCGCCTTCAAACTAAGTGATTTAGAGCAGCAAGCCGCCTCTCTCAACGGTCTGATGTTTAACTATTACATGCTGGGACTGCTCGACGATGGTCTACAAAAAGGAGATCAGGCGCTGGAGATTTACAACCGTTTAGATGGTCAAGAATATGAACGCTGTCGCACCCTGACCCACATTGGTAATTGCGCCAGGGGTTTGAACAACTACACCCGCGCTTTCGAGTGTATCCAAGAAGCCATTGAACTCAGCCAACAAACAAATCTGCCCAATGCTTATGTCTACAGGTCAAAAGCCGCCACCCTAATTCAACTCGGAGACATTGAAGCAGCCCAAAAGCTCTTACAAATTACCTTGCAAGACCCGCGTCTCACCGTCAGCGACATACGCACCCTCGAGATGACCTCTCTTTTTTCGCAAGTCCCAGAAACCAAAGAGTTCGAGCGGCAACTGGATAAAGTTGATGGACTGGTCAAAAACCAAAATCCATTTGGCGAGTGTCGTTTCTTGCTCGAAAGTGCACGTGTTCCATCGCAGCTTGCGCTGGCACGGATTGAACAAGCCCTAGAAATCATAAAGCAGCATGGTTTTAGCGTGCTGAGTATCATCGCAAATGCCCGTAAAGGACTGGCTTTACTTGGGCTTGGTCAAGTGATTGAAGCCTTAACCGTATCAACTGCTGCAACTGAGCTTTTAAAGACCCATACCCCCGCTGATTTTTATAGAGGCGAAGTCTACTTAAGCCACTACCAAATTCTCAAAGCAAACAAAAAGAAGTCTGCCAGTGCTTATCTCGAGCAAACAATACACTGGATGATGGATGTCGCGGACAATCACGTGCCGCCCGAATACCGCAATAGCTTTCTGACCTGCAATCCAATCAACGCGGCAATTCTCGAGGCTGCCAGCTACCGCGCCGAACTCGAGGAACTGATCAGCGCCAGGCTTTAGTAACGCTCAGAATTACTATTAACGTACTGGCATTCGCTGGCTGCAAATCGAAAAGAAAACGCAAAGTTGGTTCTCGAGCCGCTATTTTTTTTGATTACCCAAGGGCGTACAGTGAAGTCACGATGGCATCTGCGCCGCAACCCCTCCAGCAATCCGTTTGGAAGCTCGAGCTTTTCGGACGTGGACAACTTATTGGCAATGATCTGGTGGTGCAACTCGAGCGCAAAACGGCAGCATTGTTTGGCTTTCTGGCACTCGAGGGAGCAACTTCACGCTCCAGGCTGGCTGGATTGTTGTGGGCAGATTCGACAGAGGAATCAGCACGCAACAGCTTAAGACAACGTTTTTATCGCTTGCGGAGTTCAGTTGGAGAAGATTTTATCGTTTCAACCGAACCGCTTCGGCTCGACCCAAATTTAGCTGTGGATGTGGTGCGATTCGAGTCGCTGATGTTCACGGGCGAACATCAAACCGCCCTAACATTCGAGGGAGAATTCCTTGAGGGTGTGGATTTTGACGATTGCCCCGAGTTATTTGAATGGGTTCTGGCGGCTCGAGAACGACTTGAAGCAGGAAAACGCGAGGCATTGATTGGCGAGGCAAATCGGCTCGAGAAAACAGGCGATTATGCGGCGGCGCTGGGTCGGGCAAAGCAATTTTTGCTGCGCGACCCAATCTCTGAAGACGCACACCGCCGGATGATGCGGCTTCATTATCTGGCGGGTGATCGCCCAGCCGCCATTCGGGTGTTTGAAGAATGCCGAACCATGCTCGAGACGCAACTGGGCGTAAAACCATTGTCTGAAACACTAGATTTAGCGAAACTGATTTTGCAAGGCGACACGCTGCCCCAAAATGTGCCGATTGAGCGCTTGGGAATTCCCATTCAGATTCTTCGTCCGCCCGTGTTGGTGGGTCGAGTACACGAATGGGCGCAACTCGAGGCGGCATGGGAAACAGGTTCTGGCGTGATTGTTCGCGGTGAAGCTGGAGTTGGAAAAACACGGTTGCTGCAAGATTTTTGTTCATCAAAAGGCGCATTTGTCTCGCTCGAGGGTCGTCCTGGAGACAAAGGCATTGGTTACGCCACACTTTCGCGTGGTCTAAAACGAATCCTCGAGCAACACGAAAACCTCAAGCTCGAACCTTGGGTCAGGCGGGAACTCTCGAGGGTCGTACCAAACCTTGAAGCTGAACCACCGAGTGCAATTCAGTCTGACACGGAAAAAATACGATTTTTTTCGAGTGTTTTAGAACTCTTCAAAAACCTGGCATCTCGAGAGGTACAAGCGATTCTGGTTGATGATCTGCAATTTATGGACGCTGCCAGTGTTGAACTTTGGCAATACATCAGCACTTCCGAAATGGCGTTGCACACTTGTTCGGCGTATCGACGCTTTGACCTCGAGACAGAACTTGAAACCAATTTGCTACAAACCAAGCACAATCTGATCGAACTTTTGCCGCTCGGAACTGACGGTTTAAATGACCTTTTAAGCCACCTCGAGATTCCTGATATTACCAATCTTGCCGTGTCGCTCGAGCAGTACACGGGCGGCAACCCAATGTACGTGCTGGAAACCATAAAGAACTTGCTCGAGACGGGTGGGATCGCTCGTGGGTTGCCGCAACATTTTCCACCACCACAAAAAATTGGGGCATTGATTCGCCATCGGCTCGAGCGCCTGACTTCTGGAGCTTTACGGCTGGCTCGAGTCGCGGCACTGGCAGGGACGGATTTTTCACTGTCACTAGCCACCAATGTTCTCGAAATCAGTGTGCTCGAATTAACCGAACCGTTATTTGAACTTGAAAAAGCGCAAGTCTTGATTGGCGAACGATTTGCACACGATCTGATTTTTGAAGCAACCCTCGAGGGAGTACCCAAAAGCATTCAGCAGCTTGTGCATCAAAAAACCGCTGCGTATCTTGAGGCAAACGGCGGCAATCCAGCCCATATAAGCCAGCATTGGCTGGCGGCTGGCAATGAGGCTCGAGCCGTGCCGTGGATTATCAAAACCCAACAAATCGTGGCGGAATTGGGTTTGTTTCAAGAATCCACCACCCAACTCGAGCAAGCTTTACAATATCAAGCCACCCCCGAAGACCATGCGCTGGTTTGGGCGATTCTGGCAGAGCGCTATGTGTATTTTGCACGACTTGAAGAAGCCGAAAAGCTTGTTGAAGATGTCTTGAAATCTACAACTTTTACCCTCGCAAACGTCCAAGCACTTAGAGTGTTAAGCGAGATTCGAGTCGAACAGGGCAGGCTCGAGGAAGCCTTAAACAGTGTTGAAGAAGCCCTAAAGTTGGTGGCAATGCTCGGAGACGAACAAGAACATTACCGGTTTATTTTGAACGGAACCCATGGCATCATCGCTTACCGAATGGGCGCTTTTGAAACCGCTGTTGAAATCTTCAAACCCTTACTCGAGGATACAAAAAACAAGCCAAGCCTGAACACCATTTCAATCCTCATGAACCTTGCAGCCTGTTACGACCAAATACCAGGTAAAAACGAAGAGGCTCGAGATTTGCATCAGGCATCATTGCAAATGGCGCACGAGTTTGGCAGTGTCGCACATATCGTCCAAGCGGCTTCAAATTACCTGTACGCCTGCATCAAAGATCAAGTTCCAGAACAGGGCATTGCCCAAGCCGAAACTGCACTCGAGTTGGGTGAATATCTTTCGACCCTGACACTGCGGGTAAATCTCGCGGGCGCGTACTTCCGCATGAACCAAGACGACCAAGCGATCAAACAAAATCTAATCTTAGAAAAAAACAGCACACCACTTTTCGAGTGTTTAGCCGCAGCAAACCTTGGGGTGTTGTACCAGCGCAACAACAAACCAGACGAAGCTACCTCATTTTTAGAACGAGCGCTTGAAAACTTTACACCCATCGAGCACCCCACAGTGATCTTTAGTGTGGCAAGGGCAATGATTTTGGTGATTTCTGACGAACAATTCAAAGCCTTATGGTCTGATTTGATCACCGCAAAACTCGAGAAACTGTCCCAAAGCAACCGTACCGAACTCGAGGAACTCATCAAGACCAGACTTTAGTAAGGCTGCCAACGCGTCCATCCACTGACTTCGATAAGATACGCGATTGCTGATGCGTTACGCTCCAGTAACGCAACATTGCCTAAACTCCGCTCGTTCCTCGAGACAGGGAACAAAGGAGGCTCTTGTGGGCAAACGCGTGAAAAGGATGGTGTTTGGAAATTTGGCGCTGGAATTGGTGGTTGGGCGTTTGCTGGCAAGGGCATGCTCAGACCTGATACGACCAAAAAATACTTCGCGCTCGAGGGTGGCGGAGTCGAATGTTTTGGAACTTGATTCATATTGATCTTGAATGAACGAATAACGTGCTCAGAAGCCTGAAAAGCAAGTGGTAGACGGGGTAGACACAGGAGGTTTTATGAAGGTATATCGGCTAGGATTATTGGTGATGTTCGCCATTTTGATTGCCTGTAACCAACAAACATCAACGCCCCCCACGCACAACACTTTGACCCGTAGCCTGATGCCACGTTGGAACATTCAGTCGGTAACCGACTTAACTGGTAGAAGACGAGGGTCTGGAAATATCTCGTTGGCGCTGGATAGCAATAACTTACCAGTTATCAGTTACTATGATGCTGAATCTAGTGAACTGAAACTGGTGCATTGTGGCAATCCCACATGCTCGAGTGGAAACAGTATTCAGGTGTTGACCAGCATGTATTGGTTGCGAAGTGATCACTCGATGGTGTTGGACGCCAGTGATAACCCAGTCATCAGTTATACCGAGATGTTTAACTCGAATTTAGTAGATTTAAAGTTAATTCACTGTGGAAATACCAATTGCACGAGTGGCAACAGCAACCAGATCGTAACCACTAATGTTCTAAGAAATTTAACTTCGCTGGTCTTAGATAGTGCTGGTAAGCCAATCATCAGTTATGTTGGTGGATCATTCAGTCCCTTGATGCTGGTACATTGTGGCAATGCCAATTGTTCGAGCGGTAACAATATTCAAATGATAGATGGTACAGTTATCATAAACAGTAAACCCTCTTTGATCTTGGATGCTTCTGGCAATCCAGTTATCAGTTACGTTAACTCGATAAACAATGATTTAATACTAATGCGTTGTAGCAATGCAAATTGCTCGGATAATAACAATCGTAAGATATTAGCCAATGATGCTGGATTTCAGCATGTTCTCAAACTAGATTCCCAAGGTCTTCCAATTATTGGATATACAGATGAAACCATAAATCATTATTTAAAATTTATTCACTGTGTTATTAGTGATTGCCTTAGTGCTAATGTCATTCAATCAGGAAACATAGAAAGCAATGTAAATTTGGGAGATATGGTAATTGATAAATACAATAACCCAATTATTATTTATCTTGATGAAACTAATAAAGAACTAAAAATACTTTATTGTAGTTATGTTATTTGCAATTACAATAATAGTATTGAAAGTGTTGCAAAAACAAGTTATGATCATAACAAAATGGTTTTAGATACTGTTGGAAATCCAGTTATAAGTTATTTTGATGAATTTATTGACACCCTCAAACTGGCTAGACTTTCAGATACTATTCCTCCTACTGCAAGTCCCACTGAGTTTCCCGTGTCCAATGCCTTGGGTTGGCACAACAGCGATGTGACCATTACTTGGAATTGGGCAGACAATGTTGGAGGCAGTGGTATTGACACTGCCAACTGCCCATCCAATTCAACCTTGATTGGTGTGGGAACGCTTGCTACGAGTGTCAGTTGCAAAGACTTGTTAGAAAATATTGACAGTGCTTCTTACATCATTAGGGTGGACAAGACCGCTCCCGCTTTAAACCCAGTGGTTACTCCCAACTCAGTATTTTTGTATGGCTCGGTGAGTGTCAATGCTGGAGCTACAGATGACCTTTCGGGACTCGCCTCGCTTAATTGCGGTGGGTTACCGGATACCAGCAGTGTTGGAATCAAAACGGTTCTGTGTTCTGCTAGCGACAATGCAGACAATACAGCCTCGAGTACCGCTGAATACAACGTGATATACAACTTCAGTGGTTTTCAGCTTCCAGTGCAAAATTTCCCAAGTCAAAATCAAATCACCGCAGGCTGGGTGATCCCCTTTAAATTTAACTTGGGCGGATATTCCAATCCAAAAGTCGTAACCCAAACTGATTCATTTCAAGTGCCCTGCAATGCGGGTAAAGTTCCCTTTGAAGCGCCACAAGCAGCTAAGATCGTAGAACTTTCAGATCTCAGCCTCGAGATGCTCGAAAAACAGAACGCCCAAGGTTGGGGTCTAGATACTCAAGATACCTTAAAAAGTCAATACCGTTATTTATGGTTGACCAGTGCTGTCTGGACAAACACCTGCCGTCAATTTAACTTGAGATTGAATGATGGAACAGTACATAGCGCTACCTTCAGATTCACGTAAATGACGTTGTTCTTAGCTCTACAGCGCCTTGCAAATACTTGCAAACTGGTTCGTTGTACAACGAACCAGTTTTTCGTGTGCCGGAATACACAATCACAGCGTTGTACTTCAGCTCGAGACTGAAAATATTGCGAAAAGCACGTTGAAGATGCTGCAATCGGCTTGGGTTATTTCGAGCGTTACGCTCCAGTAACGCACCTTTCTGTACGCTTTGATTCAGACAGTAAAAAGCTGTCCCCGGCAGTGTTTGACTGCACTGATTTGAAGGAGCGTACTTATGAAAACGAAAACCAGCTATTTGTATTTGACTGCGCTGATTGCCTTGGTGGGTTTACTGGTTGGCTGTCCAGTTCTCCCACCTGCCAACCCAAGCAACCTTCACCTGACCAGCAAATCACAAACCAGCCTCAACCTCGAGTGGGATGCCTCTGTCGGCGCAGTCAGTTACACGCTCGAGCGTAAAACAGCTACAAGCTCTTTCGCGCCGCTTGCCGCACCAAGTCTCTTGACTTACGCCGACACGGGCTTAACGCCCAGTACAAGCTACACCTACCGTATCCGCGCAGTGAACTCGGGAGGTGCAAGCGGTGGTACAGAATTGACTGTCAGCACCGACACAATATTGATCAATAAAATTGGCGTTGTTGAACTCTGGGAGGACATTCAAAACCAGTTAACTATTCGCAGCGCCATTGGCTTATTTTACAGCCTGAACACGCCAATGGCAGGTGCGCCGATCAATCAATTCGGGATTCGACCCGAGGAATGCCGTTTTTTTGCACAACCAAACTCACCAAAATTTGCAGACCTCAGCCCTGGCGGATTGCAACGTGTTGCGCTCGAGGCTGGCGATTCACCAACGATTGTTACACCAAGCGCAACGTATGCAACGCTCGAGCGGCAACTCAATCCGCCACCGTTTCTGAGCGATTTTTACGGCAATGTGATTTACGCGCACAGTGCATCGCCGCTGGGGAGTTTACCAACCAGCACCAAAGCAACGATTCCTGGTGTGGCTGGCGGTTTTCCTGGTTTTAACGCTGACATGCCAGCAGTTCCGAACGATTTTACCTTAAGCGCCTCGAGTGGTTTGGGAGCGATTAATCAAAATACGACGCTGACCTGGACGGGGGCTGCCTCAGCAGGTTCGCTGTTTTATCTCGAGGGTCAGAGCATTACAGGAGCTTCTGTGCAGTTGTATTTTCGCTGCGCGATGACCGACGATGGCAGCTTTGGATTCTCGGCGCAGCAGAAACTTTCGCTGCCTGACACGTACAAAATCACGCTTGCAAGGCGAGTTATTAATCGCACCGAGTTAAAAGGCGATAGCGCGTTGGTCATGTCCGTTGGGTATTCGGAGTTCTACTATTGATACGGGTGGTGCTGAGTTGACAATGGAATGCGTGCTTCACAGGGCTTTACCTTGTCAACCTGGCAATCTCTGGAATTCTTTGTCAATAAAACTCGAGAATGAACAGCGCTCGAGGAGGTACAGCATGAACCGTTTGACACTTTTAATTTCAACTTTCGCTCTAGGTCTTGCCATAACCGCGTGCCAAGACCCGATCAAACCACCACCACCAACCGCAGATTTTAGCTTGTTACTTGTGCCAAACAGTTTGACCATTGCAACTGGCGCGAGCAATCAGACAACCATTGCAATGACACCCAAGAACGGCTTCATAGCCGACATTGATCTAACGCTCGAGGGTGGCGTGGTTGGAACGGGCGCGAATCAGGTGGATGGCGAATTTGTTGCCAGTACCGCCATCAGTGCCTCGCTGACTTTAACTGTGGGGGCGAACGTGACGGCGGGAACGTACAATTTAACGGTACGTGGGACTTCGGGCAGCCTGAATCACACTGCGCCCCTTGCCTTGACGGTCACGTCTGGCGGTACGAAACCACCTCCGCAAATTGCCAGCCTACCAGTCTTAAATGCACGTGGCGTGGTGACGACCATTACGGGCAGTGATTTTGGGGCAGTCCAAGGTAGCTCGAGTGTCAGCTTTGGTGGTGTGAATGCAGCACAAATTCTAACCTGGACTGATACCCAAATCACCGTGATCGTAGCGTCCACGACACCAGTCGGAAGCGCCGTCAGCGTGGTCGTGACCACCAGTGGTGGCACAGATCAGATGGCGGCTCGAGTGATTAAACCCGTGACGATAGCGGCAGGACTCTCGCACAGTTTGGCATTAACCCCAGATGGCGCTGTGGTCGGTTGGGGCGCGAACACCAAAGCTCAGATCAGCATTCCCTCGAGCGCCCAGAGTGGCATTGTTTCGATTGCCGGAAATCAGGCGTTCGGTCTGGCACTACAGTCAAATGGTGGCGTGGTGGGTTGGGGCGACAATGGTAGCGGTCAAACCACCATTCCTGCCAGTGCGACCAGCAATGTACTGGCAATTTCGGCTGGCGACGGTCACGCGTTGGCACTCAAAACCGACGGCAGCGTAATTGCTTGGGGGTATAACATCAACAAGCAAGCCACCGTTCCCGCTGGCGCACAAAGCGGTGTGGTTGCCATCAGTGCTGGTGGTCAGTACAGTCTGGCGCTCAAATCAGATGGCACTGTGGTCGCTTGGGGCAACCTGCAAAGCTACCCACTGCCAGCCAGTGCCAGCAGCAATGTGGGATCGCTCGAGTCTGGAACTGCTCATGCCCTGGCGGTCAAGACTGACGGCAGCGTGGTCGGTTGGGGCGACCCGACCAGTGGTCGGATTGCAATTCCGGCAGGGGCAAGCAGTGGTGTGGTGGCAGTCTCGGCGGGATTTGATCACAGCCTGGTACTGAAAGATGACGGCAGCCTGTTGGCTTTCGGAGCCAACGCCAATGGTCAAACCACGATTCCAAGCGACGCCCAAACAGGCGTGGCTGCTATCGCGGCAGGCAACGGCTTTAGTCTGGCAATCAAAACAGACGGCAGCGTTGTGGCTTGGGGCGCAAACGATCAAACCCAGATCAACGTTCCTTCGGGTTTGATCGCAGCAATTCCTTAAACCGTTCAGCACGAACTTGCTGGTGCTCTCGAGATTGGAAAGCACCAGCAAGAACAAGCCACACGACTCGAGCGCAATCTCGAGACGACATCACAAGGATCGAGGAGGTGCACGATGAAAGCATGGAGGATCGTTTTTTGTTTTGTGTTGATGCTCGCCTTGGCAGCAATGAGCATCAAAGCTCAGGGTGGATTGGTCACGGTAAAAATTGTGATTAACGGCACTGGTACGGGCAGCGTGACCAGCGTACCACCTGGACTCGTGGATTGCAGCTCGAGTTGTTCGGTAGAAGTGCCATCTGGGAGCAATCTGATACTTCATGCCGCACCCGCAACAAATGGCTCGAGTTTTATGATGTGGACTGGAGCGTGTTCAGGGGTCACAGATTGCAATCTGACCACCTCGAGCGCCGAGAAGACCGTGACCGCCACGTTTAACCCTCCGACGGCACAACTCAATTTGTCGCTGATCGGACTTGGTACGGGCAAGATCATCATCTCAAAGCCCAATGCCTCAAACTTTGCCTGCACTCGAGGCTCGAGCAACTGCCTGCAAACCTTTCCAAAAGGTAGTGTAGTGCATTTGCAAGCTGTTGCGGACACGGGTAGTCTTTTTGGCGGGTGGAGTGGCACTGGCACAAATCTGTGCCCTGCCGCTGCCCAAGAGTGCGAGTTCACACTGAATGATTCAGTCGAACTGACGGCTGGATTCGGTTGGGCAGTGTCTAGCGGATTGCAAGTAAACACTGCCGGAACCACCGGCGGCGTCGGTGGACGCATTTTCAGTACCACGCCAGAAGGGGCAATTGATTGCGGTCAAACCTGCCTGGCATTTTTTCCAAACAACCAAGCGGTGAAATTGCTGGCGGTTCCTGATGCCAACTCGAGCTTGGCTGGCTGGTCTGACGAGAACGGACAGTTCGTCAGTCAATTTTGCAGCACCGATGTCACCTGCGATGTTCCAGCAGGAGAGAATGGCATTCAAGCCACGTTCAAAGCCAACCCTCTTGGACCCGTCGCCAAAGCCCTCTTCGTCAGTGTTTCACCGCCAGATGCTGGGCGGTTCGAGATCAACCCAAAACCAGATTGCACCAATTTTGGTTGCAACAACTATACCAACGCTGCGCCGATCACCATACAAGTTTTTAACAATAGAGGTTACGAGTTCGTGGGTTGGAGCAGCAAAAGCGGCATTCCATGCACCAAAACAGCCAGTTTTTGCAGTTTTGAACTCAAAAGCACCTATGATCTGACCGCGAATTACGTGACGGTCGCCAGTATCAGCGCGGATTTACAAGCCAGCCTACAGGTTCCAGCCACAGTTGCCGCACTCGAGGAATTTCAAGTCACAGCCACCCTTCACAACGCTGGTCCAGTCGAAGCCTCCAACGTCAAGTTCACACTCGTACTGCCTGATGGCGTAAATTTTGTATCGGGCAGCTCGAGCCTCGGATTGTGCCGAACTGGTTTTTCCTGCACAATCACCGGACTACCGAGCGGCTCGAACGCCACGATTCAACTGAAACTTCGTGCGCCGAGCACCCCTAGCACGCTGCAATGGAACGCTGGTGCGAGCAGCTTGACCCCAGACCCCACTCAGGGTGACCGTAATGCCGGTGCCACAACCCAAGTCGCAGGCGGCACGGCACTGAGCCTGAGCGCCGCCAAAAGCGCCAACTCGCCCGCCGATGGCACGGCTTTGAAAGGGGCTGGCAAGGTTCCGATGCTGGCATTCAATCTGACACCGAGCGGCACAGATGTATTTGAACTCAAAGGGATTGGTCTCAAGACCAGCGGCACGGGCAAAGACAACATGGATTTACTGGATGTGCAAATATACCAAGACACCAACCAGAACGCTCTGGTGGACGCAGGCGAACCTTTGCTGTCATCGAACGGTTTTGAAACCGATGACGGCACTGTCAGCCTGAACATCAACCCTGGCAACGCCATTGCCAGCGCAGGCTCGAGTTACCTGGTGACTGTAAACTTCAACACCAGTCTGGCGGCGCAACATTTCTCGAGTCTCGGTTTGGGTTTGGCAGGCATGGCGTTTTTGAGCTTGAAACGCCGCAAATGGCGTGGCTTGGCACTCGGATTGCTGCTCTCGAGCGCACTGGTGTCCTGTCCAGACCCACCACCCATTCAAGACTTGCGTACCTACCAGATCAGGCTGAACGAAATGTACGTGACCGCCTCGAGCCAAACAATCGCTGTAACAGGTTTGCCACTGACAGGCGCGGTCATCTCGGTAGCGAAATGAAACTTGGGTGTACAACACGACTCGAGCACAATCTCGAGATGACATCAAAAGACTCGAGGAGGAAGACATGCAAAACGTATTCCGAAAATTTTTAATTGTTTCGTTGCTGACCGCGTTGGTTTCGTGCTTGACTCCAGAAAATCCACCAGTTGTCGAACCACCAATTGATGAGACACCCATCAAAACAGCTTTTGGTACGCCAGTTGGTGGTGCTGTGACGCAAACTTTTGATGCGACTGGCGGAACATTTAACGAACCGACAACGGGCGTGACCGTGAAAGCATTTGCTGGTGGTTTTGACTCGAGCACCCAAGTGAGTGTGCAACCAATCACCAACACCTTACCTGAGGGTATTGGCATGGGCGTAGAAATCAGCTCGAGCCAGCCACTTAAAAAGCCTTTGATTGTGCGATTTAATTACGACGTTGCTGAACCCGACCCAAATTCGCTTCGACTTGCGGTGCAAACCGATGACGGTTCGTGGTTTTCGTTAGCTCCAGTCAAAATAGACACTGTAAATAAAACTGTCTCTGCCGCACTGCCTGACAGTTTTCCGCCCACAAAAACCTCGAGTCAGGTCAAACCGAAAGCCACCTTGAATTTGAAACGCGTGGTCAAGTACCTTGGGTTTTACATGAAGCCCGAGAATGCTACGGTCAAAGTCGGCAAGACTGCTGAGTTTGTGCCTTACGCTCGAGTGCTCGAGAGAATAAATGATTGCGTGCCTACAGTTTCAAGCGATGGTGAACTTTCGACTTTATGTCCAAAGCCAGTCGTGAAGGCATACCCATTCACCAATAACAAAGCGGGATTTGGTCGTACTTGGTGGGTGAATGGGATTGAAGGTGGCGACAGCACCAACGGTACAATCCAACCCAAACCCACGGTTGGTGCAACCTACACTGCGCCAACAATCGTTCCCTTTCCAAACACAGTAGAAGTACGTTTCTTGAGCACAAAAATTGGCGAAAATCCCTACGCGTATACATTTGCGAAAGTCACCATTGTCGGTAACAACTACAAAGTGGTTGGTGACTTTACGTCGGTTGGCTACCCAGCTTGTGCTGGCTTTGTTGGAATTGCTGATTTAACCGATCATGTTGAATTTACGCTTGCCGAAACTGGAAGCACCACCAACTTCCCATACCTTGTCGAAAGCATTCAGAATCAAGTTTCTGAAAACAAAAATTTTCGCCCTTCAGAATACACGACAGGCGCTACAGTCACGCAAAATTCGCTGAGTGAAGTTCTGAAAGCCACAAAGGGGCGTGGCGAATTTAAAGGGACTCTCGAAACACTGTCAGTAACCTTGGAAGGTGGGTCTTGGACTGGTGGTTGCACAGTGAAATACCCCGAAATAACCTTCAACTATCCCGCAGGCGACACTGTGCCTTCTGCTGCTTCATTCGAGTTTAATTTAAATGCCTTTGTCAACAACACGCAAAAAGTCAAAGGTGACGATAGTTCGGGCTTTGGCAGTTGGGAATTTACGATCACCAAACAGTAAGCCAGAATCTCGAAGGAAACCCCATGAACAACCACACGTACATTGTGCGGGTCTGGCTCGAGTCCAACCCTGGCAGCTCGAGCGTCTGGCGTGCCTCGGTGCTCGACTCGAACTCTCAAGAACGTTGGTATTTCTCGAGCGCGGATCGCCTTGCAGAATTCTTGTACGAGGCGAGCGACAGCAGTACCACCGAAAACCTCGAGATCAGAACCTTGCATTAAACCTCGAGCGCTGCACGTATTCGAATATTGAATCACTGTAAATCTGGAGGCTGGAGATGAAGTCACAACCCAAAAATGTTCTCCGCTCTTGGATGGTTTTATTCGCCCTGCTGGTGCCGATGGCATTGTCACAAAATTCTGGCACCGTCCAAGGTACGGTCTATGCCTTACCTGGCAGCACCGTCTCGAGCGCCGTCGTGATCGCCTGCGTGGTGGTGAATGACACGTGCAGCGAAACGCTGTCCAAAGTTGGGGTTGTCCAAGGCACTGGCTCGAACGGAACATACCGACTCGAAAACCTTGGTGCAGAATCGTACCTGATGCTTGCCTGGCGCGACCTGAACGGCACGAGCGACCTGGATGCCGGTGATGAGGTGGGCGTGTACTCCCAGAACGGCAAAGCGGTCTTGGTCAAAGCGCCCGCCTCAAGCATCGACGTGCGCTTGAAAGCCTTCACAGGAGACGCCGACGCATTGCTTGCCAGTGCCGAGGACGCAAGCCAGCCTCAGGCTGCACCGCAAACCAGCGGGGCGCTCCTCGGCGATTGGAGCACCATCGATATTCTGCCCAATACGAACAACTCAGACACGGGCAGGTACGTCGGCAGCAACAATAGCTTCACCACCGCAAAATTTGACGCTAGGGGCGGCTACGAATTGACGGAATACATTTACATCACGACCAGCACTGGCTGTTCCAACTGGATTTTCACGACCACCAGCGGAACGTACAGCGTTGCGGCGCAACAGGTTTCGTTCGTACCAAAAACCAGCAACCAGATCAACAACAGCGGTTGCTTCCCGTCAACCTCGTACAAACGCAAGAACGATCCCAAAGACCTCAAGCCTTTCAAATACTGGTGGAAGCTCGAGCTTGATCGGGACGGACGCGAGGTTCTGTCGTTGCTTCGGGCAAACCAGACCGATTGGTTTTACGCCGATCACTTGCGACGCGCTAAAAAATAACTCGCATCAACGCCGCAAAAGACTCGAGTAAAAAACCTTTTAAACTCACGAAATCACACCAAGACTTTTACCGTTGATACTTCCAGGGCAATAGTTCCCCACCGTCTTAAGGCATCACCCCGTGAAAAACTCTAGGGTCAGAATCAAACACCAATACCAAATCTCTTCAATTTCATAGTTCCACCTCAAGCCACCAAGCGATACAAGTCAAAACCTGCATTTTGCCCCCAATTGCTGACCGCGATCTGACCAGCCTTTGACTAGGCTTGATTGGAGTCAAGGAGGAATGATGAAAAAATGCTTCTGGTTTGCGTGTATCACGATGCTATTGTTTGTGTCATGCAACAACACAAATATTCCAGACCCGGTCAACCCCGCAGGTCAAGCACCCAATTTAAAACCCATTGGGTTACTCGAGGTGACCCTGGATTTGCGCGACGAGCAAAATCCTGAAGCCACTGCCAAATTTAAAGCCTTGCCTGGAAACCGCAGCACTCGAGGCTTGAGCGCCGCACCTGGCGATCAGGCGTACATCAAGTTGCGTCGGCGTTCGGTAGGGTTTTTAGACGACAACGAAAACCCCGAGTTTGGCACGGCAACCCGTTATGTGCGTGGCACGTTTGAGATTGCCAATTTTACCTCATCGAATTACAACAACCTGACTTTTTTTGGTGCAAACCTTCCGACTGTCCTTCCTGGCATTCCTACCACCCATTTGGGAACGATGTTTACTGCCATGCGCAAAGGTGATGATGTGCTGGTCGCCGACACCGACACATTGCCAGGCGGTTTAAACACCTTTCGCAACATCAAACCAAGCCACGGAATGCGCCTGAAAATACGGGGGGTCGAGGTTGACCCTGATGGCGCAGATTTACAAATTTTTACACCCAGCGAAGCCAACACTGGAGCTGCCAGTGTGCAAAGTCAACTCGCGTCGCTTTATCCCGGTTTGCAAGTGCTCGAGTATGGTTTTGTCGCCCGAGATTTTAATGGGGGACGACAAATCAGTAAAATACCAGTCCAAGCTGGCGTCTGTGACCCAGTAGGTACGTACACCACACCCAATTGCTTTAATGGACAGGTCAGTTTTGCCTTTAAGTTTCCGCGTTTTGCAATTCGCAAAGACAACCCATTTGCCTTTTCGTTTCTGTTTGTGGTGGCACAAGATGACAGTGGTTCGGTCACCCAAAGCCTTGAAGAACAAAACCATACCTTGAGGGTATTAACCGCATCTCAGGCGTTAATCACACCCATTTCGCCCGCCTACAAGATCATCAATTCGCTGGCAGGGGGCTTGTTGCCAATCAATTTTGATTATGTTGCAGCACCCAGCGCCAGCGTAGACCGTCGCCGCACCTTGTGCAACGTTCGTACCGCATTTCCTTCTGGGAGTTTTACCAGCAGTGAAACCTTGGACAAAAACTCTGGCGCGTACAGCATCTACCCAGCACCAAATACGATTTTAGACCCGAGTTTCTTTGGTGGCTTGTTTATTGATTTTTGTCAAGCCGTACAAGCTTCAGACCCAAACAGCTTGGTGGTCAATGCCTCGCAAACAGGTCGGCGCTTGGTCAGTGCAGGCGCATTTAACGCTGGCACTTGGGGTGGCAATGGCACAATCCAATTGGACGTAAGCCCAAATGGCAGCGCTGGTTTTAAACCCGGCGAGGAAGTGGAAGTCAGCTTAACCAGTGGGATAACCCGCGTCGATAATGGGCTGCCTTTGATCCCCATGGTCTACCGGTTTAGGGTGCCAACGGCAGTTCAAAGCTCGAGCGGGTTTGCAGCGAAACTGGACTTTCCAACTGG
>JANMUC010000339.1:0-6583 GCA_031391225.1 Deinococcales bacterium | reverse complement strand
GAAACTGCTCCCAAACGACCTGCAATTGAGACTTAGATTTTGCAGTCTCAAATTGAGTACCAGTAACTCCAGATGCGAGTGCCATATCAGTAATACCTTATCCGTGGGTCAACCACGCCAAGCAGAAAGTCTGCCACCAAGTTTCCAATTACCAGCAAAACCAAAGTGATTGCACCGATACTGACAAGGACATAAATATCTTGTGAAGTTAAAGCTTCCAAAAACACTGGAGTTAAACCAGGCCAGTTAAAAACCACTTCAATAAAACCAGCACCACTGAAAATTGCGGGTAATAAACCGCCGATATTCGCAACAAACGGTGTTATCGCATTGCGCAACGTGTGCTTATAAATGACCGCGCGTTCCGAAAGTCCTTTAGCCCTGGCAGTACGCACAAAATCTTGATTCAGAAACTCGAGCATTTGAGCACGAAAACCTCGAGATTCACCAGCAATACTGCGAAGGAGCAAGGCAATCATTGGTGCAATCGTATGCCACAAAACATTAATTACTTTACCAATTGGTGAAAGTGTATCAAAATACTCACTGGTCATACCACCAACAGGAAAAACTTTTGCGTTGAACGCCCAATTTAATTGAAGAATTCCAAAGATAAGGATCAAAGCAAAGAAAAATGACGGAAACCCCAAAAAGAAGTACGAAAACAGACTTATTGTTTTATCTCCTAAGCTGTATTGTCGCACAGCTCCATAAATACCAACCGGAATGGCAATCAAATACAATAAAAACGTCGAGCCGAAAACCAAAATCATAGAATTAAAAACCTTTGGACCAATAATATCCCAAACTGGCACATTACTTTCAAATGAAATTCCTAAATTTCCTGTCAAAAAATTTTTAAGCCACAAACCGTACTGCACGAAAATAGGTTGATCTAAACCAAACTGGCGTTCGATACGGGCAATGGTTGCAGGCGTCGTCCGTGGATCAAGTCGCCTTGCATCCAAAAAATCTCCTGGAGCAGCTTGAATGATCAAAAAAGTTAATAATGTTGCCCCTATAAAGACTGGGATCAAATTAGCAAAACGTCTTAAAATGTAGGGAAGCACAACATCCTCCTGAATCTTAGCGAAACTCGAGCAAATTGCTCGAGTTTCGCACTTTATTTATTGTGGTTAATTTCAGAACACTTTTAAAACTTACTTTTGCAACCAAGTGGTTTCGCCAACACCTTCACGTGCAGTGTTAATTGAGGTTTGCAAAGGAGTTGGGTATTCACCCTTCACGTCTGAACCCCATGAGAAGTGGGCATTTGGTGAAACGAGATAATCCCAGGCTTGATAGTTAGACTGAACATTTTGAATTTGTTGGGCAATTGCAACGCGCTTTTTGAAATCGAGTTCTTGTTTGCCACGGGCAAACAAAGCGGTGACTTGAGTTTCCCAAGCTGCCAAGCATTTGCCAGATTTGTTAAACGCGTGCAAGTTCGTGCCACATGGTTCAACGTTGTCACCCAATGGGTAAATGCGTCCACCACCCGAAAGTCCAAGCAAAATAGCATCGAATTTACGGTCATCGCCTTCAGAAAGCAACACTTGAACTAACGTGTTGAAATCAACTGGTTTAAAATTGACTTTAACACCTGCTTTTTTGGCTTCGTCAGCAAAAATCTTAGCCAACTGTTCGCGTTGATTGTTACCACTATTGGTTGTTAGATCAAATTCGGCAACTTTACCAGCTTTATTGACCAAATAACCTTCGCCATTCTTTTTGCTAAAGCCTGCTTTGGCAAGGAGCGCCGTTGCAGCTTCGACATTGTAATCAAACTTCTTGAGGTCTGGCGAAACCCATTGTGTGAATGCAGCATAGACGCTCGAGTAAGCTGGTTGTGCCAAACCACCGTAAACGAGGTCAACCATTGCTGCACGGTTGGTTAAGTGACTCATGGCGCGACGGAAGTTATCGTCACGTAACATGGCTTGCTTGCTTGGGTTGCTCTTTTGATTCCAGTTAAAAACGATCCATTGGCTCGAGGCTGCTGGTCCAACATTGGCACGCAAGACAGCTTTCAATTTGCCACCATCGATTGCACCTTTGACTTGGCGCAGTTGGTCAGCATTGGCTGGATTAAAGGCATCAATATCACCATTAAGATAAGCAGCCAATGATGCGGTAACATCTTTCACTATTGAAATGGTACGACCACTAAGATACGGTAAACCATTTCCGGCAGAGTTCTTGTTCCACTCACCAAATGTTGGGTTTGCAACCAATTCTGCACGTTCGCCTGGTTTGTAGCTTTTAAACTTGAAAGCACCAGATGAAACGACTTGTTCGGCGGGTGTGTTCAAAGTCCACATTGCTTTGATTCCTGCTGCACCCTTAGAGGCATAGACTGGTGCAAAAACATGGTCGGGAAATGGCGCGAACGCAAGTGTTTCGATGGCATCTGCTGCAACCGTTGGCAGAACAGCTTGAATGGTGTCAGCATCAATTTTCTTTAACTTAATTGGCTTATCATTGATGAAAAAGCCATCATAAGAATTCGAGCCAACATCTTCGTCAGTATGAATTTTATATGTTGTTATGAAGTCATCGGCAACAATTGGCTTACCGTCTGACCATTTCATACCTTTACGCAGATTCATGGTCCAAACAAGTTTGTCTTTTGAAACTGTAAAGCTTGCAGCCATATACGGAATATAATCACCAGTTGAAACATCGAATGTGAACATACCATTAGCCGATGTCAAAACTTGTGGAATGTTACCTGATTCTGCTGCCGTAAATGGGTTAAGCGTTTTGTAATCCGAAATTGCTGATGTGCGATACACGCCACCCTCTTTAACTTCAGATGGTTTGCTTGCCGACCAAGCATCAGGGTAAACGAATGTCTGCCCAAATGCCGAACCCGCCAGCATCAAGGCTGCGGTTGCCAGTATGGCTTTCTTCATCCTAAACCTCCTCCGATATGCGCTGCCCTCACGACTCGTGTCTCGAGCCGACTGGGATTTAACCCCAAAGAGTTTTGCTATCAAGGTTTAGACTAACAGCGAAAGTTAAACTTAGTCAAGCCATTTGGCTTAAGCCGTTTTAACGATCCTGACGCTGTTTTTACGCATTTGGTGTCACAGTATTGACACAGGTTCCAAAATCTTTACAGCGATCCCGAAATAAACCCATGCAAAACGCAAACTTCTGGCAAATCTTCCAAGTACAGCAACAAAAAACCTCGAGTCAGGCTCGAGGTTAGAATTTCATTTTAAATTGAAACTAGAGTTTAACGGTACTGAGCAAAAACGCAACCAACAAAAACGTACCACCGGTATAAAGCGTTAAGCGCACCAAACCACCCGTTTGCCCTCGGGCATTAAGCATTTCAGAACCGCCACCGCCACCCAATGAGGTCGAAAGCCCGCCTTGTTTGGGTTCTTGAAGCAGCACAAAATAAACCAAAGCCGCAGCAGAGATAAAAAAGATGATTAACAGCGGGAAGAACAAAAACGATGGCAATGCAATCATGGGTGGTGCTCCTTCGGTCGAGCATTGAAGACTCGCTAGAAAAACCTTGGTGCCGGGAGGGGGACTCGAACCCCCACGGTTTCCCGTCCGATTTTGAGTCGGGTGCGTCTACCATTCCGCCATCCCGGCGTGGACAGCTCGAGAAATATATCAGCAATTGCGGTCTTGGTCAAGGCAAAACATCAACTGTGATTCGATAATGAACAAAAGGTACGCTTCTAAAAACAAAAATCCATGTCCTAGACTCGATTCTAAGTGCAAAACAGCGTTATTTCTCTCGAGCGTCAAAATCCAAAGTTCCATTCCCGATATCGTATGGTCAGGAAAAATCTGGGTTAAGAACTTCTTTAACCTTCACGTTTCAACTAAAAGGGTACGTTAGACTACAGTCATGAAAAAAATCTTGATCGCTGCCCTTAGCTTGCTCTCGTTGGCAGCTTGCGCCCCGTCACAGGTCGTTCAAACCCCGCAATTTGAAATGCTCGAGGCTGGACTCCTCAAACTAAACCCGCCTGGACTAAACGGTGGCGCAGCAGAAGCGGTCATTCGGATTCAGGTGCAGGGACGGAATCCAAACCCGTTTGGACTGAGGCTCGAGGAAATTCGGTTTGACCTGATGCTCGAGGGCGCAAAAATTGCGGCTGGGGTTGCACCAGGTTTTGAACTCAAAGCGTCCGGGGTTCCCTCTAGATTCCCTGTCGATGTCGAAGTGCCGCTTGATTTAAATACCTTAAAGAGCCTGAGCCGAATTGTGACTGGGCAACCGACCTCTTATCAAATGTTGGGGAGCTTCAGGGTCGATGCTGGCGTGCTAGGCAAGCCAAATTTTGGACCGTATACATTGGCTCAAGGCACGTTCAAATCACCAAGTCTGGCGAGCACCCCCCCTGGTTTCGTCTTCCGTCCCGACCTGACGCGTCTAACGGTTGGTTTGGGCGGTGCGGCACTCGATCTGGGTTTTGAGGTGAAGAATACTTCACCGGTCGGTTTTAGATTGGTTGCACCGCTCGGATTGGTCGTCGGTGGGCAAACGGTCGCCAAAGCCGAAGCTGGCGGCACAGTCCGCGCCAGAGAAACGGGTGTGATCTCGACACGATTTGCAATTGACCCACTGGCAGCCGCGCGAATTTTGGTGGGCGGCAAATTCGACTTTCAGATCAGCGGCGCACCAACGCTAGAAGTCCCAGGAATCCAGAGTTTTGCCTTTCCGGTCAGCGCCCTTTTTGGTGGCACGGCACAGCGCTAAAACGATTCAAAAAAAACCTCGAGTCAGAAGTAAGACTCGAGGTTTTTTATTGCAGCATTACAGCACCATTACGGTGTTTGTACTGTTCCAGCCACAGTTTGCGTCGCAGCAACTTGTGCCGAGCGTTTCATTTTCTTGTTCCAAGCCAACGTCTCGAGCAACCAACCGACAAAATTAACCAGATACAAGCCTGCAATGCCTGCAATCACCCAAATGGAATAGGTTTTAAGATCGAGCATGGCTGGAACGCTCGAGAGGTTTAAGATTTTTTGTTCTGCCAGAATGCTCGGAACAAGGTCTGGTCGGTTGAAATAAATAATCAACAAACTGCCAGCGAGCGCCCACGGCACGAGCAAGATAATGCCCCAGACCTCGTCTGCCAAGCCCGAACCTGGTACCAGCAACGCTAAAAAGTGATAAACCGCATTGCGCGGTGCATCTCGAGCGCTGCGAATTCTTGGGATCAGCAAGGACAATAGATTTAAAACCAAGATGCCCAAAATCAAAACCGCAACCGCCATCATTGCCCAAATGGGTAAACCAAAGGGCAGGTTGATCAAATAACCCCAAGGGTCTGAAACCATGTGCACAAACTCTTGCTCGAGTTTGCCTTGACTCCCATCGACAATGTCTTTGGGTTCTGGAAACGCCAACATTGGACTGTCACCAAAAACGGCTTTGTGAAAATCCAAACGATACGAACCGGCAGTATTGGCACGAGAATTAAAGCCTGCCTCAAGCAGTGAAGGTTGCGATTGCAATGCGGCTTGAAATTTTAGAGTGCCTTGGGCATTGTCGCCGCGATCCATTGCCAAAACCCCAAGATTATTGAGTGCCATCGGATTGCTGCCAGCATTTTCGAGGTTTTGAGTCGCGCGGGTTTTGTCACCGTCCAAGAGCGATGCCAAACCGCGAATGGCATCAAAACCAGAACTTGTGGGTTTGGTGGCAAACGAATTCCAAAACGTAACCCCGCCCAAGGTTCCCAAATTAAACGCGGGATGACGCAGGGTCTCGAGCGCTCGGGTGCTCCATGTCCAAGTGCCGAGCGCTCCGACCATTAAAGCAAGCAAGGTCACAAAGACAATTTTTTCGGTTAACGTCAGGTAAGCACTGAGGCTGTGGCGAAGTCGCAGCAGCGGTGATCGTCCCCAAGCGCCCATCGCGCCACCAACACTTTGTAAATCTCTGGATTGTTGCGGTGCATACTTGGCTGCCAAAACCAACCAGAGCGCCAAGAACGCCACAATCAGCGCCAGCAAGGTACCAAGCGAAAAAATCACGATTCTCGAGACGCCAAAGGTATACGGCGTCCCCTGGGCGATCTGTTTTTGCATGGCACGCCACGGGTCGCCCTTGCCAGCCGATTGCGTGTCCAAATAATTCGCGAACTCGAGAAAGACCGTTTCGGATTGGTTAAACCTTGGCATGGTGTCTCGCAAAAACGCCAACCAGACTGTGCCGCGTTGAATGTTTTGATCCTGGAATAACGCTCGAGCGACTCCCAAAGGATTTCCGTAGGCTTCTAAGGCTTGGCTCGAGACAGGAATGGCGGGATCGTAACCGGAATTCCCATACGCCACCCGCGCAAAACGCAAGGCTTGTTCGGCAAAGTCCCACTCTTTTAACCTCACAAATAATGCTGCCTCTCGAATGTAGACAAAAAATGGCACGGCGATATTCGAAGCGAGTGAAAATGCGGTCTGAGCCTCTGAAGCTTTGTTTAACGCCTTGAGCGCCGCACCCTCATAAATTTTGTAAAACGGATTGGTCGGGTCCTGTGCCGCAAATTTTGCATTGATCGTCTGCGAGACTTCGGGAAAACTGGGTTTCAGTTGGTCGCCTTGAGAAGCC
>JANMUC010000331.1:0-3119 GCA_031391225.1 Deinococcales bacterium | reverse complement strand
GTTGGCTTTACCATCAGCCCGTACTTCCTGAGCTACTCCGAAACTGCTGGTACAATCAACGGTTCTGGCTTTGGTGTCGATGTTAAAGGCTCTTTGTTCAGCTTGGTCAATTTGGCTGCTGGATACCAAAGCCGTTCGGGTACACTGCCTGCTCCAGCCAGTGACCTGTATGTATACGGTGAACTTGATATCGCTTTTGGTGATATCAAGATCAAGCCAAAAGGTTGGTTCGAGACTCAAACTGGCGCAGCAGCAACTGACACCGGCTTCGGTGTGACGGCAAGCACTCCATTCTTGTTCGGCTCGAGCTTGGCAGTCAATGCCGCTTTGGACAACACGGATAGTGCTGGCGTCAAATCAGGGACTGGTTTGTTCTCGGTTTCCTTGAACTGGACCTCGTTCTTGTTGCCAAACTCGAGCTTTAAAGTTGAATTTGGCAGCCGTCTTGATACAAACCGCAATGGTAAGAAATTTGGACCGAGCTTTGCAAGTCCTAAAGGCTTGGGTAGCTTTGGTGCTGATGGCACTGGTACTTCTTACACCATTTCTGGTCTTGCATTCCAATTCTCGTATTACGGTTTGGTTTTCAATTACGGTATCTTCTCGTACTTGAATCTCAATATTGCTGGTACACCAAATGTTTGGGGTCAAGAATTTGGCATCAAGTACAGCCTCAAGTTCTAATCGAAATGATTAAACTAAACAAATTCCCCCGCGAAAGCGGGGGTTTTTCTATTTCGCTTCTCGAGTTACACTGCTTTCATGCTTGTTCTCGGTATCGATACCAGTTGCGACGACACTGCCATCGGGGTTTCTAGCGGCAACACCGTCATTTCCAACATCATTGCGTCTCAAGTTTCGCATTTCGCTTTCGGTGGGGTCATGCCCGAAATCGCTTCTCGAGAGCATTTAACGGCGATTGATCGGGTGCTCGAGCTAGCGCTTTCTGAGGCAAAAATCAAGCTCGAGGATGTCGATGTGATCGCGGCAACCCGTGGTCCTGGGTTAGCAGGTTCGTTGCTGGTTGGGTTCACGTTTGCTCGGGCGTTGGCGTTTGGTTTGCAAAAACCGTTTTACGCCATGCACCATCTCGAGGGGCATATTCAAGCATCGCTCGCAAGTGACCCACTCCTCGAGCCGCCATTTTTGGCGCTTGTGGTTTCGGGTGGTCACACGCATTTGTTTGACGTGCCAAATTCTGGTCGGTACTTGCTGGTTGGTGCGACCAAGGACGACGCGGCGGGTGAGGCGTTTGACAAGGTGGCGCGGCTGCTCGAACTTGGTTTTCCTGGTGGTCCCGCAATTTCCCAGGCGGCAAAACTGGGGGATGCTCGAGGTTATCCATTTTCAGTGCCAATGCAGGGGCAGAAAGGTTTTGATTTCTCGTATTCTGGCATCAAGAATGCGGCGCGACTTGCTGTGTTGGCTCGAGAACGGGGTGAAGTACAAGCCAGTGTGAATGACATTGCTGCAAGCTTTCAGCGTGTGGTGATCGAAAGTTTGGTCACGACTACAACCCGAGCAGCCAAACACTTGGGTCGGGATACGATTGTGGTTTCTGGTGGTGTCGCGGCAAATCAGGCGTTGCGTGAACGTTTTGAAGTGGTGGCTGCTCGAGAATCGTGGCGGGTACTGTTCCCGCCTCAAGGTTTAAACACCGATAACGGCGCAATGATTGCATTGGCGGGGTTTGTTCGTGCCGCTCGAGAAGACGTGCCTGATTCTTTTGTGGCAAGTGTCGAACCGTATTGGGCGTTGGCTCGAGGTTAGGGTTTTGCGGGTGGTGGCGTCACAGGGTCAGTCGGTGGTGTGCTCGGGTCTGTTGGGGGTGGCGTGACTGGATCGGTAACTGGCGGCGCAACAGGTTCGGTGGGTGTCGTTGGTGTTGGCGTGTTGGGAACAGTAGGTGTTGTTGGAGTTGTAGGAGTTTCAGGTTTTGTGGGTGTGGTCGGCGCGGTTGGATTGGTTGGCGTTTCTGGGGTCAACGTTTTTTCGGGTGTGATCTCAAAACTGTAGGTTGCTTTCATGATCTCGAGGTCTTTGTCGTCCACAACGCCATCGCCGTTGAAATCGCCGTTCAAGTTGACGCTGGGTAAACCTTTTTTGCCGTAATTGGTGGCAAGAATCTCGAGATCGTCTAGGTTGACTTTTTGGTCGCCGTTCAGGTCGCCCGTTTGACCAAATTTAGACCGCAATGCCGTGGCTTCAGTTTCGCCAACACTACGTTTGCCTTCAATACTCGGCTCGAGGGTCACGCCCAAGCGCAATCCAGCCTCGACCAGCAAGCCACTCTCGAGGTTCTCTGATTGGTCTGGGTTGACGTTGACAACGGTGCTTACCGTTTTTCCATCTTCACTGGTGGTTTGGATCGTGCGCGTGATGGCATCGGGGTTGATCGGCACGTCTTCCGCAGCGACGTTCCAGGCAAATTGCAGGCTCGAGTCTTTGTTTTTCTCGAGCTTTAAAGTTGTGGCGGGGACGGCTTTCCAGGCGTTAAAGGCAGTGTCCACTTGTTTGGCAAAATCGGCAGGTGTACCGTCGCTGGTGGCAACCCAGTAGCTGACTGGTGCGGCAATAGCAAGGGAACTCAGAACGATGATACCAGCGAGTCTCGAGATTTTCATTTTGCACCTGCTATCAAAGTCTCGAGTTGTTTCGTGAAGGTGTCTGTCGTGGCTTCGACAGGTTTGCCCTCTTGGTCGATCATGACGGGTTTGTTGTCGATGTTGACCACTTTATTACCCTCGAGTACTTTGTAAGCGCCCTGCCTGAAACCAACAATTGGGCTGTCATAGGTTTTGGCGTACAGCAGCAAGAATAGGTCGTCGTTGTCATTGAATTTTGGAGCGCCCTCGAGTTTGACTTTTTCGGAGTCAAATATGGCAAAGCTCGAGTCTTTGAAAGTCTCCGCACTGCCCTTGTAAAACTTCGCAACATTGAGCGAGTACACCGTCCAAATTTTTCCAGCCCTGGTTTCTTGGGTTTTTTGTTTGATGCTGGCTCTCACGATTACGTCGGCTCTTTCGACTTGTTGCTCGAGGGTCAGTTTGGTGTACGTCGTGGCGAGCGCCGTACCCAAAATCAAGATCAGGACAACTAAGGCAAGTCGAGGTTTCATT
>JANMUC010000324.1:0-9947 GCA_031391225.1 Deinococcales bacterium | reverse complement strand
CTTTGGCATTCTGCGAGTTTGCACGAATAATTGGTACGCTTAAACCGTGCGACAACAGCAGATGATGCGAAACTTGAATTGCTTGTTTGATGTCTTTGATGCCTGGCGCGAAATAACCTGTTTGATAGCCAAGGTAGGCTGTGCACCAAGGTTCGTTGTGGGTAATCCAGTGTTTCACGCGATCACCCAAGCGTTCAGACATAACATGCAATTCAAGTTTCGCATCATCTGCTGTTGTCGCACGGTTTAAGCGTACCAATTATTCGTGCAAACTCGCAGAATGCCAAAGCGGGCATTACCCTCAATTTGTCGCCCATTCATGCCTTGACCGACTCGAGCGAGGATCAAGCGGCGGCAAAACGCTTGGATGGTTTCAGCAACCGTTGGTATTTGGACCCCTTGTACGGACGCAGTTACCCGCAAGACAGCTTGGAGATTTTGGGCGAATTTGCACCCGATGTTCAAGCCGGTGACCTGGATAAAATTGCTGTACAAACCGATTTTATTGGCGTCAATTATTACATGCGTAACTTGGTGAAGCACAACCCAGCGGCGGATAACGGCGTTGAATTTGTGAAATCCGATAAGGATCGCACCGATTTTGATTGGGAAATTTACCCCGAAGGCTTGACCGAGCTTGCGGTGCGTTTGGGATCAGATTACCAAGCCAAAGAGGTTTACATCACCGAAAACGGCTCGTGTTACGACGACACCATGATCGAAGGTCAAGTCAACGACGAGAAACGCCGCAAATACCTCGAGCTTCACTTGGAAGCCTCGAGCGAGGCGGTCAAACAGGGTGCGCCTTTGATGGGTTATTTCGCTTGGTCGTTGCTGGATAATTTTGAATGGGCAGAAGGCTATTCCAGACGCTTTGGCATTGTGCATGTGGATTTTGAAACCCAAGTGCGCACGATCAAAAGTTCGGGTAAGTTCTATCAACAATTCTTAAAAGGTAATGTGCTCGACTGATGTCTCAACAGTGCATCATTACAGTTTACCAAACGAATATTTTGATCTTTGAAATATTCGTGAATCTCGAGCTTTAGGTTTGAAGCCCCAAGGCAATCTTGGGGTTTTCCTTGAGGAGGAAGCCATGAACACGATTTCATTTATCAGTGCCAATTTTGTCGCCCGCGAACTTGGTTACAACATGACCGAAGCTTGGATGCAAGGCGACACCGCCACCCAAGCCTTCTTTTCGCCGCTCGAGACATTTCAAACCAGATTCGACGCGATGCTGCTGGAAGTCAAAAACATGGGTTTTCAGGCAATCGACCTTTGGGGCGCTCACCTTCACCCAAAATGGGCAACGCTCGAGCACCTCGAGATTACTCGAGATTCTTTAAAAAACCACGGTTTAAGCGTTCCAAGCCTTGCCGCCTTTTGCGGAACGCTCGAGCAAGTTGAAGGCTTCTGCGGTGTTGCGAACGTTGTTGGCGCAAGCGTGATCGCGGGTGGAGCGCCAATCTTGACTGAAAAACGCAGCGAAGTGATTGCGATTTTAAAGCATCACAACGTCAAGCTTGGACTCGAGAATCATCCAGAAAAAACCGCCAACGATGTTCTGCAATTGATAGCGGATGGTTCAGACGGGTTTGTTGGTGCTGCCTGCGATACCGGCTGGTGGGGAACTCAAGGTTATTTCGCGCCTCAAGCCATCACGGAACTCAAAGACCATTTGCTTGCCGTTCACCTCAAAGACATCAAAGCCGTTGGTGCACACGAAACCTGCAAATTTGGTGATGGCATTGTGGACATCAAAGCCTGCGCAAAAACGATTCTCGAAATTGGTTATACAGGACCTATCGGCATCGAACACGAACCAGAACATCATGACCCAACCCAAGACGTGCTGGAGAGTACCAAAATGCTCGAAACCTGGCTGAGCAATTAAAACTCGAGATTGACCAAAAAGGAGAACCCATGAACATAGCCATCGTCGGATGCGGAAATATTGCAGGACCTTACAGCAAAGACATCAAACAACACCCCAGCCTCAAGCTGCTCGGATTTTCGGACATTGACCCCGCTCGAGCGCAAGCTTTTGCCAGCGAACACGGTGGAAAAGCGTACGCAAGTCTCGAAGAATTGCTGGCAGATAGTGATGTTGAACTGGTTGTGAACTTAACAATTTTTGGCGCACACTACGAAGTCATTAAAAAAGCGCTCGAGGCTGGAAAGCACGTTTACAGTGAAAAACCACTGGCACTTGTTAGTGCGGAAGCAAACGAATTGGTCGAACTTGCCGCCGCCAAAGGCTTGAAACTGGCAGGAGCGCCAATCACCTTTTTGGGTGAAGGTCAACAAACCGCCATGAAACTCGTCCGTGAAGGCAAAATTGGCGATGTTCGCGTGGTTTATGCCGAAGTTAATCACGGGCGCATCGAAAGTTGGCATCCAAACCCAGCCCCGTTTTATGCCGTTGGACCGATGCTCGACGTTGGCGTGTACCCACTGGCACTGATTACCGCCTTGTTTGGACCCGCCTTGCGTTTGACCGCCTTTGCCAAAACCTTAAAACCAAACCGTGTTACCAAAGACGGACAGCCATTCACCATTGAAGCCCCAGATTTTTACGTGGTCAACCTCGAGTTTCCAAACGGTTTATTGGTGCGATTAACCGCCGATTTTTACGTCTCAAATAAAACCCGTCAAGGTGAAGGGATCGAATTTCACGGCGACATTGGTTCATTGCACCTGCACTCCTGGTTCTCGGCAACATCAGGTCTTGATTACGCCGAATTTGGTCAAGATTACCAACCTGTGCCCCTCGCTCGAGAAGCCACGGTCGGCATTGACTGGGCGCGAGGACTGCAAGATTTTAGTGACGCCATCAAGGAAAACCGAGTCTCGAGGGTCACAGGTGCACACGCCGCGCACGTGGTCGAGATTCTGGAAGCCACCAACGAGAGCGCCAAAACGGGCAAAACCATCGAATTGCACTCGAGGTTTACACCGCCCGACGCGATGGACTGGGCGAAGTAAGCCTTGAAGATGTGCTCGAGAAATTACGTCAATCAATTCCTGTCAATCTCGTTAAAATAAGGCTGTGACCAGCCTTCAGTCTCTCGAGCCACCCAAAACGCCAGCCATTTTCTTAGACCGTGACGGCACTTTAGGCGGTGCAGGAGGATTCTGTCACCCAGACGAATTTGAGTTTTACAACTTCACATTTGAAGCGATCAAACTGATCAATCAAGCTGGCTTTAAAGCCGTGGTCATCACCAATCAAAGCCGTATCGCCAAAGGTCAAATCACAACTGCACAACTACAAAATTCGATAAACCGTCTCAACTCGAGCCTCGAGCAAAACGGCACGAAACTGGACGCTTGGTTTGTTTGTCCACATCAAAGAATTGACAATTGTAATTGCAAAAAACCCAAACCAGGTTTGTTTTTACAAGCTATTCAAGAACTCCAGATTGATTTGCAAAACAGTTTTATGATTGGCGACCACGGCGAAAACGACATGCTGGCAGCCGCATCAGTCGGGTGCAAACCCGTTCTGGTGTTGACTGGTTGGGGACGCGGTTCTCAGAACGAATTTCGCCATACTTGGGACAGTATCGAACCTACGTTTGTTGCCAAAGATGTACTCGAGGCTGTGAAATGGATTCTCGAGCATCACGCAATAAACAAATCCACCTTGGTGTGAAAACGATTCGCCAATTTTATTGCAAGTGCTTTGCTGATCTCGCGTTGACCAGACAAAATCGCACTCAACAACGGTTGTTTTGCCACTCCTTCTCGCTCGAGTTGCTTTAAGGACAAACCATTTTCCTCGAGCAATTGCCGCAGGACTTCTCGAGGTGTGGCATCAATCGGTTCTTCGTTTGCTGCTTCCCACTCGAGCGCGTAAGCACTGCTCAGGTCAAACAAGGCTTGCAAAGAACTGCCTTCAACATTTTCAGAACGTGTCGCCAGTGTCTCGGTAATGTCGTCGAGTAACTCGAGCAGTTGTTCGTACTCGAGTTCGGTTTGAGGGCGTTTAATCTGAGCTTGAACTGGAATGGCTTGCCAGTTTTTGATGATTTGACTGCTTTTCATGTTGCCCTCCGTTTTCTCTCGAGCTTCTTGGTTTTGGATTGATTCCATTCGTCGTATTCGGTGTGTGTGAAAACGTATTTGATAAATGCGACTTGACCTGTGTAGACCATCACAACAATGACTCGGTAATTATTGCCTGAAACATCAAAAATGGTGAATGGTGCATCAAGGTCTACGCCGTTAAATTGTTCGCGCAGTTCGGCGAAATTTCTTGGTTCTGCTTTGCGCAATCGGCGATACCAAGCGCGTAACGCTTCTTCGGATTCTGGTTTTTGCTTCCAAAATGCGCGTAAACGGCGCAAGGCAATCACATTCACAAAATAAATATAACGTTTTGTTATATCTCCGTCAACCTTCACTTTTTTCAGCACATGGTAGGCTGCCCGCATGAGCAGCTCGAGCGCCCCCAAAAACCTCGAGTTGATAGAGATGGCAGAGCACTTTCCGTATGCTGCATACCGTCCAGGACAACGTGAAGCCTTGCAAGCGGCACGGGCAGCATTCGCCAAAGGCAAACGTTTTGTGATTGTCGAAGCACCAACTGGCGCTGGGAAATCTGGCATTGCCGTGACAATGGCTCGAGAGGCAAAAAGTGCTTACGTTCTGACGGCACAAAAATTATTGCAAGACCAATATGCCAGGGATTTTCCTGACTTGGCAGTCGTCAAAGGTCGCGCCAATTACCCGTGTTTGGTCATGGACACCCACGCGGGCGCAGCGCCGTGCATGGCTGGACGCAAGTTCCCAATCTGTGAGGAATGCAGTTACATTATTGCCAAAGACGATGCCCTTCATGCGCACACCGCAACCCTCAATTACTCGTATTTTCTGGCGGAAATCAACCACGCTGGCGCATTTCAAAAACGTGATCTTTTAATTCTGGACGAAGCCCACAACACCGAAGACATGCTGATGCGTTTCGTCGAGGTTTACGTTTCAAAACAAACCTTGGCTCGAGCGGGAATGGACATCGAATTCCCAACCAGCACCGATCTCGAGGAACGCATTCATTTTGCGACTTCCTTGCTGCCAGAGGTGGCAAAAGCCTTGTACAAGCTCGAGATGCACCTCGAAGACCTCGAAGAAATCCCGCCCGACCTTGCGACGCACAAGAACGAACTCGAGGGACTTTGTAAACGCCTTGCGCTCTTGCGCGACGATACCGAAGCGGCTTGGGTCTGTGAGCAATCCGACGATCAAGGTTTGATGGGTGGCGGCGCAATGTGGTGGCGTTTTCGTCCCGTGCGCGTCAACACTTTTGCTTACGATTTTGTTTTCAAACATGCCGAACGCGTGCTGTTTTTGAGCGCCACCATCCTCGACCCCCAAACGTTTCTTCGCGCCCTTGGCATCCCACTCGAGGATGCTGCCTTTATTCGTGTCCCCTCGAGCTTCCCCGCCAAAAACCGTCCGATTTATCCGCTCAACGTTGCACGTTTAAACCGTGACACCCTCGATGCCGAACTGCCCCGCATCACCAACGTTGTCATGAAACTGCTCGAGCATCACAGTACCGAAAAAGGCGTGATTCACGCACATTCGTACAAAATTTTGCGACACCTCGTCTCGAGCCTGCCTGGGAAATACCAGAACCGTTTGATCTATCACTTCGGGGCTGAAGGACGCGAGGATGCGCTGGAACGACACCTCTCGAGCAAGAAACCCACGGTTTTACTCACGCCCAGCATGACCGAAGGCATTGACTTGGCAGACGATCACGCCCGTTGGCAGATTATTGTCAAAGTGCCGTACCCGTACTTGGGCGACCCACAAGTGAATGCCCGCCGCAGCATCGACCCAAGTTGGTATGAATGGCGCACCGCATTGCGCCTGGTGCAAGCTTACGGACGCGCCGTGCGAAGCAGCGACGATTACGCCAGCACGTACATTCTGGACTCGTTGTTTCCAAGTTGGGTGCAACGACAACGCTCGAGGTTGCCGTCATGGTTTATGGAAGCGATAGCCCCAGCACGGCAAGATGCTCGAGAAGAAATGTAATTCTGATAAACTGAACCATGAATCAATTGCAAACTCGAGAAGAACGTTTGGAGCATTTGAAACTTGAGCTTGAAGCGTTTGACGATCCCAAATATTGCGCTCAGGTGGCAAGATTTGGGGATACTGGTTTTGAAGATTTTGTAGGAGTGCTTGAGAAAAATCCAGATTATTTAGGAATAAACGAAGAAGTCTAGATACATTTTCTGTTTTTAACGTATAATTGTTTTATGGGCTTGAAAATGTTTTGCGTTTTTATCAATGAACGAGAACCAGGGTACTTGGGCACTTTTCCAGCACACGATCCTGAAAAAGCCAAAGAAATGCTCGAGAAACTGGGTTATTCGGAATACAGTGCTTTAAAATCTTTCAGCCAAACAACAACTTTGTCAGATGGAATTGATTGGCTCAAAGAATCAATTTTCATTGGCGCTTATCCAGGGGCAACAGTTATTTGTGATGAGGATTTAGCACTTGATTTTTTTAGGCAACCACACAATGAACGAGTTAAACACATTCTGGCAACATTCCCGAATGCCACAATTGTCGTTGCATTTTCAATCAGTACATGCTCAGGTTGGGGCTATGCTGTCTATGAGGAAGGTAAGCTAGTACGCATGAGTTCTGGTGATGGTGATACTGGTATCACACACGATTTTGGCTCACTTTTACCAGAAGAATTGCCTCACTTTAAATCATCTGTTGTACGTGATGGAATGCGGTATTTTTTATGGGATTCGTTTACGCAACAATACGAATCCAACCATGTTGATTACGGCGAATCTCTGATGTTCTCAATCTTGAACCGTATTTTTGGTCATGATCCAATAGAACAAGACGGTGCTTTTGATAAATTGGAGGCGGAACGTTTTAGACTCAGGCAACAGTTTCTTAATCAAGTCACTCAGAATCCTGTGGTCATTAAGCATGAAATCCTGCCAGTTTGGAATGGCATATCTGATTACATCAAAAGTTTACTTAAATCCTGGACAAGAAAATAGGCAACTCGAGTATCAAAAAAGCTCGAGAATCAGATTCTCGAGCTTTTCGCTAACTGCTATTTGCTAATCGCTATCAGCTTACTTAACTTCGACGGTTGCGCCAGCGTCAACCAATTGCTTCTTGATTTTCTCGGCTTCGTCCTTGCTGACGCCTTCTTTGACAGCGCCGCCGGCTTCGGTCAAGTCTTTGGCTTCTTTCAAGCCCAAACCGGTGATGGCACGGACTTCTTTGATGACGTTGATCTTGTTCGCGCCTGCATCTTTGAGCACAACGTCGAACTCGGTCTTCTCTTCGACCACGGCTGCTGGACCTGCGGCTGCTGGACCTGCGGCAACGGCGACGGCTGCGGTAACGCCCCAGGTGTCTTTGAGGGTGTCAATAAGGTCTTTGATCTCGAGGATGGTGGCGCTTGAAAGTTCTTCGACGATACGTGCTTTGTCTAAAGCCATGGTAATTCTCCTTTAAAGGTCTCGAGGTTTCTCGAGGGTGAAATAAGCTCTGCGGTCTCGAGTGTTTCGAGATTATGCTGAAGCTTGTTGGACTTTGGCATCGAGGATGCCGACGAGTTCCTGTTGTTTGCCGCCGAGCACGCTGACCAGTTGTGATGGTACGGCTTCGAGCACGCCGAGCAATTCTGAACGCAGAACGTCCTTGCTTGGCAGGCTGGCAATGTCTTCAAACCGCTTCGCATCGATGACCGCACCGTCCAGAACGCCGCCTTTGGCGTTTGGAATGCCTTTGTCATTCTTCTTGGCGTAATCTACCAGGGCTTTGACTGGACCGATGGCGTCTTCGCCAACGAGCACCAGTGCAGACGGTCCTTTGAGAAGGTCGTTCATCTCAAAGCCTTTGTCTTTGATCGCCAGGTTAATCAAGGTGTTTTTCGCTACTACGAGACGTGCTCCCACGTTTCGTAATTCTTTGCGAAGCCCACCCAGCCCCTCGCTGGTCAAACCTTGGTAGTTCACGACGTAGAAGCTCGATTGTCCCTCTAAGGACTTGCGAAGCGAAGTGAGTGATTCAAGATTACGTTGATTTGCCACTTCTTCCTCCTGTCGTTTCGCCAGCAACACAAAACCGCGTTGCAGGCAAGTTGTTTACCTCAAAACGCGGGATTTAGGCATAAGAATTTTAAGCCTGACTCTCGCATCTCGGCAGGTTCTTTAAGTCTTGCGACCCCTGCTGTCATTGACGCTCGCAACCTTGTGGTTACGCCTGATTCACCAACCCGAGGGTTTCGCACGGTGTTCAGGATGCTCGAGTTACCCCAAGCCGAAAAAGGGTATCACAGAGTGCGCTAGATGTAAAGGTTATTTTCGTTGTTGCTTTGCAGCAAATTGTGAAACGCAAATCCCGCCGCGCCGATGGTGACCGAATCCAAACCAAAGGAACAGCGTTCGACAGTGACACTGCGGTAATCCTTGCCGAACAATCGTCGCTCGAGTTCTTGGGTGGCGGGTTGGATCAGTGCATCACCAAGTTCGGCAACACGTCCGCCCAAAATCATCAGTTTGGGATCGAAAATATTGGCGAGGTTGCCCAGAAATGTTCCAAGGTGAATCGCGGTTTTGTGAATGATCTTGACCACAATCGGGTGGCGCTGCTCGAGTAACTCAAGGATTCGTTTTAAGTCTGGGCGTTCGCCCGTGCCAATTTCGATGGCGCTTTGAATGGCGTTTAAACTGAACAGGGTTTCGGCGCAACCAACGCTGCCGCACAAGCATTTTTGACCGTTTGACGCGACGGTCATGTGTCCCCACTCGCCCGCAAAACCGCGTTGACCGTGATAAAGCCGGTGATCGAGGATCAAGCCGCCGCCAATGCCGGTGGTCATGTGAACGTACAGCAGGTCGCCGTCGTGTTTGTGCGATCCAAACAGGTACACCGCCATGACGGACAGGTTGGCGTCGTTGTCGACAAAAATGCGGTCTTCTGGAATCTCTGGAATTTGCTTTTGCAATAAGCTTAAAAACGGCATGTTTTCCCAACCCAAACTGGGGGCTTTGAGTACCAAACCTCTGCTGGCATCGACAGGACCTGGAATGCCCACGCCCAAACCGAGGATGGTTCTGGCTTTTAAAGCATGATTGGATCGCAGTTTTTTAACGCATTTTGCCAAGCTCGAGATCGCGCTGGCGGCATTGCTGAAATCCCCAAGAATGTTTTCTCGAGCCAGGATTTCGCCGTCGATGTTGGTGGCGACGCAACTGATTTCAGATAGGTTAATTTCTGCGCCAAGCAGTACAAATCTATCTTCGTTTAAAAACAAGGGTATCGAAGGGCGTCCCATTGCCAAACTGACCCCACCCTCGCCAGTGCGTAACCAACCATCCAGCTCGAGATCGGTCACCAGCGAACTGACGGTGCTTTTGGTAATGCCGAGTTGTTTGGCGACATTGCTTCTCGAGATGCCAGGGTTTTGCCAGACCAATTTGATGACGCCACTGCGATGCGGGCGTTTGGAAGTGATTTTTTCGCTTGAGGTCAAGGTCATGGTGTTTTTAAATCTTGGTTTCCGAATTCGGAAAATCCCAGAAATCCTTTAAAGACTTATTTCATTTTTGTAACTAAATCCAGTATAACATGACGCTCTCGAGAAACGCGATTCGGATATTTTTGCGTTTAGAAGAGTATTTTTAGCCAAGAATGAAAATCTCGAGTTGGATATTGACAGATCAATCATCGGGACTGTATGCTCACTTAGTACAAAAAACGAACAAAAGATTTACGCCGTCTTCTGAGAAGCTTCGGACTGTTTTGCAAGCGCCTCAATTTGAGGTACAATGCAAACGATTCCAAGAACTCAAAAACGGCAGGAAATTGAGTAGGTCGTGCTTTGTCACGAATGGAATTTTGATATTGGCTTTACAGTTTCAGGAGGTTGTATGAAGAAATGGCAA
>JANMUC010000312.1:0-4946 GCA_031391225.1 Deinococcales bacterium | reverse complement strand
CCACGATGGGCACTGACGAGCATTGATTTCGGCAAGATTTGGCGGCGTCGGAAGCAAGCATTGTTAGGTGTCTCGAGTCATACTCGGGAAGCCTCGTGGATACGGGGCAGGGAGTGTAAATGTCTCAACAGATTGAGCGTTTTGGCAATATCAAGGATGTGCTCGAGTTACCGCGTCTGGTCGAACTCCAGATCGGGAGCTTTGACACGTTCTTGCAAAAGGGTGTTTCGGCGGCAAACCGTGAGGATTCGGGTTTGCAAGGTGCGTTCCGTGAAATTTTCCCGATAGATGAGTCCGACAAGGGTCGCACGGGTGGTTTGGTGCTCGATTTTCTCGAGTACGAAATTGGTACGCCACCGTATGACACCGAAGAATGCCGCGAGAAGGATTTGACCTATCAAGCGCCGATGTTCGCAAAATTGCAATTGATTCACCGCGACACGGGGCTTATTAAAGAAGATAAGGTTTTCCTTGGCGATTTGCCGTTAATGACCGAAGAGGGTTCGTTTGTCGTGAACGGCGCGGATCGCGTGATCGTTTCGCAGATTCACCGCAGCCCTGGTGTGTACTTCACGCTGTCCTACCGTGGCACGAAAAAAATGTATGCCGCGAGCATCATTCCGATGCCAAAGCGTGGTCCGTGGATCGAACTCGAGTTCACGGCTGCCGATGTTCTGGAAATGAAGATCAACAAGCGTAAATTCCCAGTCACGATGTTGTTGCGCGTCTTGGGCATGGACGATGATGGAATGCGTAAATTGTTCAAGGGTTACGAGGAAATGCTCGAGCCGACATTCTTGGACGACAAGACTTCGGGCACGAACGCGGACGAAGCGCTTTTGCGTTTGTTCACGATTTTGCGTCCCGGCGACCCACCGAAGCGCGACAAGGCGTTCACGTACTTGCATTCACTGTTGGCAGACCCAAAGCGTTACGATTTGGGCGACGCTGGGCGTTACAAGGTCAATGCCAAACTCGGCATCGAAAACCCAGAGAAAACCTTGTTGGTGCTCGAGGATGGTGTCTTTAAGGACGCTGGCTTGATCCCAACGATTCGTTACCTGCTGCAACTTCAGAACGAAGAACCAGGCTTTGAAGAGGATGACATTGATCACCTCGGCAACCGTCGGGTTCGTACCGTGGGTGAATTGCTGGCAGATCAATTCCGTGTCGGTTTGGGTCGTATGGCAAGGGGTGTGCGCGAACGTATGCTCTTGGGCAACCCTGATGCGGCAACGCCACAAAAATTGGTCAACAACCGTCCGATTGTTGCCGCAATGCGCGAATTCTTCGGACGCAGCCAACTTTCACAGTTCAAAGACCAGATCAACCCGCTGGCGGAGTTGCGTCACAAACGCCGTATTTCCGCGCTCGGACCTGGTGGTTTGACCCGCGAACGTGCCGGTTTCGACGTTCGTGACGTTCACCGTACCCACTATGGTCGTATCTGCCCGATTGAAACGCCAGAAGGCGCGAACATTGGTTTGATCTCGAGCTTGGCGAGTTACGCGAAGGTCAACCCGCTGGGCTTTATCGAAGCGCCCTACCGCAAAGTCGTTAAGGGCAAAGTCACCGATCAAATTGATTACATGACCGCGCACATTGAAGACCGTCACACCATCGCGCAAGCCAACACGGTTTTGGGCGAGAACAACCGTTTGACTGGTCAGGTCGTGGCGCGTCGCAAGGGTGAACCTGAACTTGTTTCCGGTGACGACTGCGATTACATGGACGTGACCCCAAAGCAAATCGTTTCGATCTCAACATCGCTGATTCCGTTTCTCGAGCACGATGACGCGAACCGTGCCCTCATGGGTTCTAACATGCAGTCTCAAGCCGTGCCGCTGGTGCGTGCCGAACCGCCAATGGTCGGAACGGGAATCGAAGAGCGAATCGTGCTCGATTCTGGTACGAGCATGGTGAGTGAAGTTGATGGCGAAGTGATTGAAGTTGACGGCGATCATGTCGTGATTCGTCAACCAAACAAGAACGTCAAAGAGTACAAACTCACGCGGTTCTTGCGCTCGAACATGGGCACAAATCACGATCAACGCCCAATCGTTAAAGTTGGCGAGCACGTCAAGGCTGGGCAAGTCATCGCTGACGGTCCCGCAAGCTTGCAAGGTCGTCTGGCGCTCGGTCAGAACATCACGATTGCGATCATGCCATTTGACGGTTACAACTACGAAGACGCGATCTGCATGTCTGAGACGCTGGTGCGCAAAGATTATTATTGCAGCGTTCACATCGAAAAGCACGAAAAGGAAGCTCGAGACACCAAGCTCGGACCTGAGAAAATCACGCGAGATATTCCAGGCTTGTCTGAGGCTGCACTGCGCGACCTCGACGAAGACGGCATTGTTCGTATCGGCGCGGAAGTCAAGCAGGGCGATATTCTTGTTGGTCACACCAGCTTTAAGGGTGAAACCGAACCAACCCCAGAAGAGCGTTTGCTGCGTTCGATCTTCGGTGAAAAAGCTCGAGAGGTTAAAGACACCTCACTTCGCGTTCCTTCGGGTGAGGGCGGAACAGTTATTCGTACCGTGCGTTTCAAGCGCGGCGATGACGGCGTAGACCTGAAACCTGGCGTGCGTGAAATGGTGCGTACTTACGTCGCACAACGCCGTAAATTGCAAGTCGGCGACAAGCTGGCAAACCGTCACGGTAACAAAGGTGTTGTGGCAAAAATCTTGCCACCAGAAGACATGCCATACCTGCCAGACGGCACACCAGTAGACCTCGTGTTCAACCCGCTCGGCGTTCCAAGCCGTATGAACCTCGGGCAGATTCTCGAGACTCACTTGGGCGAAGTTGCCCGCCGTTTGACCGCCGAAACCGGCATCAAACACCACTTTGTCACCCCAGTCTTCGACAGCGCCACCGAAGAAGACCTCAAAGTTCGTCTCGAGGCAACCAGCACCAAAGCCCGTAAAGAGAACAAAGCCCGTGGTTTTGAAACCGACGTGCGCGAACGCGCCGTGATTGAACGCGCTCAGAAAATTGGTGTGATTCCAACCACCGACGATCTCGAGGACGCGCAATTGCAACTTTCAAAAACTGGTAAAACCGTTTTGTTTGATGGTCGCACCGGTGAGGCGATTGAAGGACCAGTTGTGGTCGGCACGATGTACGTCATGAAGCTGTACCACATGGTCGAAGACAAGATGCACGCCCGCAGCACTGGACCTTACAGCCTGATTACCCAACAACCACTGGGCGGTAAAGCCCAATTTGGTGGTCAACGCTTCGGTGAGATGGAAGTCTGGGCGCTCGAGGCTTACGGCGCGGCACACATTTTGCAAGAGATCCTGACGATCAAATCCGACGACATCGAAGGTCGTGACGATGCTTACCAAGCCATCGTCAAAGGCGACGAAGTCAAAGACGCAAGCATCCCAGAGAGCTTCAAAGTGCTCGTGAAAGAGCTTCACAGCCTCGGCTTGGACGTTCAAGTGTTAGATGAACACGACAAGAACGTGGACATCTTTGAAGGCTTGATGCCGAAAAGATAAACCGTAGGGTGCGCCGTGCGCACCAACATGCAAAACACGGTGCGCGAGGCGCACCCTACAGTCGCTCGAGTTTTAGCCCTACTCTCCCGAAGGAGACCAAATGCGCGATTTTAAGAAAGTCAGGATTCAACTTGCCAGCCCCGAAAAAATTCGGGATTGGTCGTATGGCGAGGTCGAAAAGCCCGAAACCATCAATTACCGCACGCTCAAACCAGAGCGCGACGGTTTGTTCGACGAGCGTATTTTCGGACCTGAAAAGGATTACGAATGCGCTTGCGGCAAGTACAAGCGTCAACGGTACGAAGGCAAAGTTTGCGAGCGTTGCGGTGTCGAAGTCACGAAGGCTGTCGTGCGTCGTTACCGCATGGGTCACATCGAATTGGCGACCCCTGCCGCGCACATTTGGTACGTCAAAGACATTCCCTCGAAGATCGGTACGCTGCTCGACCTGAGCGCCGCGCAACTCGAGCAAGTCTTGTACTTTGCAAAATTTATTGTCACCAACCCAAGGGACGCCTTGAAAGATGGTCGTCCATTAAAACGCGGCGAGTTGCTGTCTGACGAAGAACACCGCGAGTTGCGCGTCGGCAAGCAAGAAACCTATTCGTTAAGTGTCGGCACACCAGCCGAAGTCCGTGACGGCGAATTCGTCACCCGTGGTCAAAAACTCGGTGGCAATACTGCCGCCAAGATGGACGGGCTTGCGCAATACCGTTTCCCACGTCGTGCGACCCTCGAGTACACCGAGGAAGGCACTGCGAAATTCACACTGCCGAAAACCGCGACGCTCGAGAAAGAAATTGCTCGAGCTGGTGAGGAACTCTGCGACGGTGCGGAAGATCATATGATCTTGGCAACCAGGGATGCAGTGGTTAACGTGATCGAACTTGGTGAAGGCGTGACCAAGGGCGGCGTTGTGATTGAACTGCTCGATTCTGATGACAACAGTCTTCTCGAGCGCGTGTTCGTGCCAGTTGGTTTTGAAGTCTTGGTCGGTAGCGGCGAAAGCGTCGAAACCGATGCCGAGTTGGCTCGAGGTACAGGCGATTTGATTCGTATGCCACGTGGCGGCAGCGCCAAGGGTATTGCCAGCAAGAAGCGCGGCGCGAACCTTGATGTGACGCTGACACTAAACTGGAAGCGCGTTGAAGAGATCGAAATGAACCCAACCATGCACGTCTTGATCCCTGATGGCGGTCAATTCAGTGGTGGGGATCGTTTGATCGGCGCGATTGACCCAAGCCAAGAGGTCATGGCTGACGCGGACGGCATCATGAACTTGCACGAACCCGCCAGCATTGTGGTGTCTCGAGCAAAAGTCTATACCTACAACGACGAACCGATTGTCGTGAACGGTGATCGTGTCCGTCCAGGCGACGACCTGGCAGACGACGGCAAACTGAAATCTGAGATTCACGGACGCATCGAGATTGA
>JANMUC010000297.1:0-5111 GCA_031391225.1 Deinococcales bacterium | reverse complement strand
GCAAAAAAAGGTTTTGCCGCCGCGATTTTTCAAGTTTATATTCCAGAGAACAGCAAACTCGGTCTGATTTCGACCGCCAGCATTCTGCCGCAAGCCTTTTACTTTGGGCATTACAGCCTGCTGGACAAAGCCACAGGCACATTCTCGAGCAGCGAACGCAGCACCCTGCCGTTTGTCAAAAACCCAAAGATTCGCGTCTCGGATGCAGCCGCCAGCGAAGTCAGAATGGACGTGCATTTGGGCGATTGGCGCATGACCCGCGAACAGAACGGGCATTACACCATTAGCTCGAGCAACAACGGGCAAGACGCGATTCAACTTGACCTCGAACCGCTGCGCCCCGAAGTCATTCACGGTCCTGGCTGGAGCGGAAATCTCGAGACTGGACGCATGTATTATTACAGTGCCACACGTCTTAAGGTCACAGGCACATTAAACGGCGAGGCGGTAACAGGCATCGTTTGGTTTGACCATCAATGGGGCGGCGGCATTGGCGCACAGGCAGGCGATGGTAGCGTGAGTTTCAACCCCAACTGGGATTGGATGAGTTTGCAACTCGAGGATGGGCGCGACATGATGATTTACGTTGTGAAAAACGCGAAAAACGAAATCAGTGACAAGTTTATCAGTATCACCGATGGAAACGGCAAAAGTACAGAATTGCGCAATTTCAGGTTTCAACCTTGGGACACCTGGACTTCGCCAGCCACGGGCGGAAAATACCCAACCAAATGGAGCTTACGGCTCGAGGATGGCACAATTTTAACGATTCGTGCCGTGACTGACAATCAAGAAATTGAGGCTCGAGCGACGACCGGATTTAATTACTACGAAGGTGCGGTCAGTGTGACTGGTACGACCAGGGGCGTGGGCTATATGGAGTTGACGGGTTATGTCAAAGGCTCGAGTCCGCTGACAAATCCTTGGAGGGCATTGCAGGGTGGGAAGTAATACATTCAATCCAAGTTTTGATTTAGAATTTGCCCATCACGCAACTCAATGACCCTTGTTGCTCGAGCGGCAACACCAAGGTCGTGGGTGACAATCAAAAGCGTTGCACCGTCTCGAGAAAACCCTTCAAGCAATTCGAGAATTCCTAAACCCGTGGTGGCGTCCAGATTGCCCGTTGGTTCATCGGCAAGAATCAATTTTGGTTGATTCACCAATGCCCGCGCAATTGCCACACGTTGCTCTTGCCCGCCAGAAAGTTCGCTCGAGAAATGCTCGGCGCGTTCCAATAACCCAACGCGTTCAAGAGCTTCATAAGACCGCTTCTTGCGTTCTTTTAAGGGCAAACCAAGTTTTAAATACTCGAGCGGCAATGCCACATTCTGCCAAGCGCGTCGTTCAGGAATCAAGTGAAAGCTTTGAAAGACAAAACCGATCAATTGATTGCGCAAACTCGAGGCTGCAACGTCTTCAAGACGGCTGGCATCGTGACCATCAATCAAATAACGACCACTCGAAGGGGTATCGAGTAAGCCAAGCAAATTCAGTAAAGTGCTTTTACCACTGCCGCTCGAGCCAGTAATGGCAATGTACTCACCCTTTAAGACTTCGATATTAATATTTTGCAACGCAGATATGGTCTGCGAACCTTTGACATAGGTTTTACTGATGTTCTCGAGTTTAAGCACTGTTTCTCACCTAATTTTTGAGACGCACTGCCAAAGCAGGAGTGATTCGAGTGGCAATTTCCGACGGAAGCCAAGTTGCCATACACGCAATTAAAATTGCAACACACGGCGCTAAGAAAACCAAAAACCAATCGAGCAAAAAGTCTTGCTGTTGAACTCGAGCAACCACCAAAATCAGAGCCACGCCAGCAGTGATTCCAATCAAAGCTGCTAAAAATGCGCGTTTTAAAACATGAAACAACAACGTCACAAAAATACTTCGTCGCGTTGCCCCAAAAGCCCGACGAACCCCGATTTCGGCGGTGTGGGCAATCACCCAAAGCCATTGCTGCGAAAACAAAGCAATGCCAGCCAGTAAAAATAAAATGCCCGCAACTGCCAAGTACAAAAAACTGACTTGTTTTAACCCAATCAATAAACTCGGCGCAAAATCATTTGGGCGGTACACACGAACAGGTTGCTGATCTGGGTTATTGTGACGACTTGTTAAAAAATCTGCTGCGTTTTGCAGATTTTGAAATATTGGCAAACCATCTTTGACTTCAACCAACATTCCAGTACCAATACCTCGAGCGTCCACAGCACCCAAAGACACCAGAATTTGGTCGCTTCGCGCTCCACCAATCACACTTTCAGTTGCAGATCGGTAAATTCCAACAACTTTAAACGATTTACCAAACAAAGGCAGTTGTTTTCCCAATACATCAGCTTTAGAATTTTTGCTTAACTTCATTGCAAGGTCAGTACCAACGACAACCTCGAGCTTATTGTTTTTTAGCGCACGACCACGGGTTAATTCCGCGCCGATCAGTGCCAAATAATCACCATAAAAACCTCGAATGTCTACCAATTGATCTTGAACGTCAAGGTAAAAATTTTCAACAAACGCCACCTTGCTCAATTTGCTTGAAAACTTCGCTTTTAAAGCCTCAAAATCTTCTTTAAACAAACGCACAGGTGCTCGAGGGTCAGCAAAACCTTCACCCGTTAAAGACGTGGCTAAAGTGGCAACTCGAGCACCAACTTTCCCAATGATCTCCTCTGTTTTTGCCGTGGCAACACGGTTGCTCGAGTTTTGCAGTAAAAGTGCCATCACACCAAACGCCAAACCACTAAACGCAAACCAGTCACGGGCTGAAAATCGAATTGTTCCCCGCACCAAATCGGTAATCACACGACCAATCACCAGGCGCGTTGGAATCCAGGTAGCCACAACCGCAACAATAACCACCAGCACAATTGTAAACAACACCGTGCGCCAACTCGGGCTGGCATCGAGCGCAAAAAACTGTGTGAAAACCCAATTGACAAGCCAAATTGTCGGAATTCCAAAACTTAAGGGAATTAACAACAGTCGCAAGCACAACAGCATTTCTTGAAATTGCAAACGCAAACCTGTCGCCCCACAAGCACGGCACATGCCCAAAATAGGAATGCGTTCTAAAATTCGGGTGGTTTGAAAACCAATCAATGAATACACCGCTAAAACCAGCACCGCCAGCGTGGCAAAAATCAAGCCTTGACTGAGCAACAGCGAAGCTCGAGTTCTTTCTTCTACACCAACGGTACTAAAAAGCGGCTTGGTTTCGTAAGCAGTTAAGCTCTGGGTTTTCAACCATTTTTCTAAATTTTTTTTGACTTCAACGTGATCTAAATTGTCAGCACGAATATACATTTCAGTCACTTGCTGATAACCCGTATAGCCTTCCAAGGGAATCAAAGCCTCCCAATCTGCAAAACCATTGGTTTCGCCGCGCAACGCTACCGATTCCAAAATCCCAACCACTCGATACTCTCGGCTATTCAAAGTCAAATCACGCTCGAGAATCGATTGTTTGTTTCGTTCCTCGAGTAATTTTGCAAGTTTAAACCCAATGACGACTTGGTTGTAATCATTTGCGAATTTACCTTCGGCAAGTCGCAATTGCAAAACCGAAAAATAATTTGGACTAACCGCAGCATTGATGATTGCAAAACCACTTGTCGGGCGTGAACTGGTTGTACGATAAGCGATATTCTCGAGTTTTACCTTTGGGTCTATGGTTGCAAGTTTTTCTGGCAAAGTTGGCAAACCAACTGAATTACCAGCAAAATCAGATCGCATTTGAACCAACCATGTTTCCTGCCCAACAGCGCCTTTGATTTCCTCGAGTGTGACCAAACCACGTTCCCATAAGCCAAATGTTAAGCCCAAGCACCAAATCAGAACCATAATTGATATCAAATACGGTATCAGCATTAGGTTTTTATAGATTTGTAAAGACATTGTTTATTTTCAGGGCAATCTATTACAACTCTTCTATGATCCATAAAAATAGAAGCACCTAAATTCTAATTTAAATATTGAGATTAATTTATTAAAATTTAACCAGATTTATCAGCGTGCATCTTTAAAGAAATTTTCAATCTGATTTGAGTTTAGCGATCCTGATTCGACGCCTAAAATAATTAGCGAAGAAGTTATCTTGCCTTTTTTATTTACAAAAATGGTTGCAGCATTTAAATTTGACCATAGAACATCATCTTCATCAGTAATAAAGTTTAAATTTGGAAAGTTTTGCCTCATTTTCTCAGTATTTTCAGCGTTTCTTAACAAAGCATAAATATTAAGATTGTATTTTTTGGCTATTTTGATAATATTTTCAAGAATAAAACGCGGAGCAGATTCTTCATTAGCATACTCAACATTGTATGAACCATCTTTATGAGAAATTCGAGTAAGTTTGAAATTATTAGCGTTAAATTTATATTCGTTCCCAATAACTGAAACAATCACCGAACTTGGTTTTATGGACTCTAATTTATCGTTTTTAATTAATTCAAGTGGACATTTGGATATTTTTCCTGTGTTTATAAACTCCAAAGCTATTTTTTCTACATACTTCTTTTTTTCACCCAATCCAAGGAATCTGCAACGCACAACATTATTTTCCACCAAATAAAGCCCTTGCTCGGACTGAAACGTTCCGCCTGGAACAATATCTCTCTCCGAGAAAAGATCATCTTTATCAATAAAAATTGAAAACTTGGAAAACTGATTTTTAACTTTTACGATGTCTAAAGTTGAAACAGGTCGTCCTAATCTGCCTTCATAAAATAATATCGCTTGGGGCAAATTGGTTTTTGTTCCGAAAAACTCGAGCGCCAGATTCCCAAAATTTGGTCGCGGTTCAGCCCCGGAGATACTACCAATGCGAACACTTTTCGTTCGGTTGTCTGCAAAATTACTCTCGGAAACCCAAAGTAAAATCCTGCCACTCGCCAGATTTGATGGCTTAAACGAAACATCGGTCAGTTTCCCGAACTTGAAGCCAATACGAATCATTTCACTTCTTGGGAATTGCAAAAAACCAAGCTGTGGCACAATTTCATCAACAGATTGAGCGAATGAAAAAGCCAAACTTACAATCCCTATCAGCAGCAGCTTCAATTTCATGGGTTCTCCATTTTGAAGGTAGAATTTCTCGAGAAGCG
>JANMUC010000263.1:0-2571 GCA_031391225.1 Deinococcales bacterium | reverse complement strand
GGTTGTGAGCAAGGTCTTTTTTATCAGGTGACGTTGGCTCTTGGGGCGGTTGGTGATTCGTTGAGGATCAATTTTGAGCCATTTATTTTATGTTAACTTAATTCTGTTGGGGTACTTACTTAGAGAAAAAGTATATATTACCTATGCCCCAGTACGCCAACAATTTTACGTGGTACAGCTAAATTCTATCATGATGCAAGTGGGCAAAATCCTCTCGAAGTGCCTGTAACGGTTGATTGTTACGGTAATCCAAAACTTGTAACCAACTCACTTTACCTAACAACAAAAGTCAACACATCCGTTTCAGGCGATATTCTTCTTCGTAACGAAGGCGATGCCAACTTAAATATTGCCAGCATTACAGGTGTCACCACCACATCACCACTGGCAGGGGCAAAGCTCGAGATTATTAGTAATCCTGCTCCAGTTGCGATAACCCCAAACTCGGGGTGGACAGTTGACATTCAAGGGACTTGCGGTGATATTTCAGGCACACTGTCTGGGTACATTACTGTCTCGAGCAATGACATTACAAACCCTGTGGCACAAGTACCAGTAAGTTTGCAATGCACAGAAGATATTAAACTAAGTGGTCCCGCTTCAGCAAAATTTTTCTCGAGTAACCCAAGTTGGAGTGAACCTGGAAATCTGAGCATTCCAATTCAAAATTTAAGTCGTGTGTCAGTCGCATATACAGCAACCCTAACTGGGTTGCCTCGAGTGAATATTATCGGTGGTGCTACCGGTTCGATTCCTGCAATTGGCTCAACACAAATTAATTTAGAAGGTGTATGTCCAGAAACTTTTTTCCCTTCTGGGGCTACTGCGGGTACGCTGAATGTTCTTGTTGATGGGGTGCTAATAACAAGTATTCCTGTTAGATTTGTTTGTGTTGGAGTCGAACATGCAGCATACGTTTCAGGGCTTGATTGTGGAGCAAGGGCTAGTGTCAGAACGAGTAAACCATCTCCTGGTTTGTCCTATCTTGTTTCTGGATACTCAAATTTAATCACTGTACTTGGTCCTTGTAGTGGTCCTAGTACCGCATCGGCTGATGCCCTCGTACAGGGTAAAGCTGATGCCGATGCTCATATACCTCCATCTGTACCTGCCGAACAATGGGAAATGCCTTGCAGGAATGCTGAAGCTGTTGGTGGTTTACCCTTGTCTTGTCGGAGAGAGCAATGGGCAAATGCAAAAGCTAGAATTGAAGCTGTTGGTTACTAAATTGGGTCTTCACGTTCTCGAATTACAGTGTCACTCAAGCTCGAGAAACCCTTAAAGCACCAAAATCTCTTGAGCGTCACCCAGCCAAAAACTGGGTGACTTTTTTCAGGTTTTCAATCTCGAGCTTCGTTTGTTGCTGGTTTTCTCTCGAGCATTTCAAGCTCGAGATTTGATTGCATCGCTGCCAAACTTGCATTGTTCGGATGATTCGAGAATTTTATACTTCCCCAGTTGCAAACCCGTACAATCCGCGTTTGTAAGGCGCTTGAAAACCCAGAACAATATGATCCCTGAGAATCCCTTGCTCAATCAATTGCTCGGCAATTTCGGCATCGGTTAAATCTTCCTCGAGCCAAACTAAATTGTCACGGATGGCAATATGAACCAGCATCGTATGAACTCGTTTCTTGCCATCCCATCCGCTAGCCACAACTTGAAAATGTTGTTCTGTTGGGTCGGTTAGGACTTCGTAATTCACGTTTGCGTATGGGGTACGCCAAGATTTGAAAGGCTCGAGAACCTTCAAGATTATTTGGGCGTTCGTTAAGGCTTGATCCATTGTTCAATCACCTCGGTTTCTGGATTGTAAACAATTAAGTTGACTTGGTAATGTGCAATGGCATCCAGTGCAAGTTCGGAATCAAAATACAGGTCGAAAGTATCAATGGGTACTGCCAGGTAAAGCGTTCGTTCGGGTTCACGTTTTCCAAGTTGCAAACGGTAATTCAAAAATTGCCCTAAAGCTTGATGAAAGGCTGTCGTGAAAGATGCTTGACCGAAAACCTTAACCTCAACTGCGATTTGCTCGAGACCGTTTTGTGCGGCAATCAGGCGTTCTGCACCCAAATCGATTTGAATGTTGCTTCGTCCTAACAAAATTAGGAGTGGGTCATGGGTTACGAGCCAACCTGATTTCTCGAGTGCATTTCTGACAGTATCGTGATATTTGTCTTTTGCCATAATTAAATTTCTACCGGCAGTTTAACACCACCACTCGAGATTGCTTCATCTGCGATTCTTACCACCACTCGAGTGGTTCATTCGCAAACGCTTGTGGCGTCACTTTCTCACCTGGCTTGTACGTTGCCAAATGCCCGTACCGTCTCAAATCTTTGTTCGGGTCTGTGTACACCTCGAGTTGTCCCGTGCTCACATCATGAATCCAATACTCTGGAATGCCACACGCCGCGTAAATTGGCAGTTTAACCGTGCGGTCTGTCTCGAGGGTCGCATCGCTGACTTCGATCAACCACAGCACGTCTTCGGCTTGGTTTTTACGGTTTTTGTACTGTTCTTTGGGTGGTTTTAAGATTGCCAAATCCGGTTCTGGTTGGTAATGCTCGA
>JANMUC010000250.1:0-12536 GCA_031391225.1 Deinococcales bacterium | reverse complement strand
GAAGCGGCGAGCTTCGTCCATCAAGACCTGAATCCGCAACCCATCCTCGAGCTTTGCGCCCGCATCGGGTCGCGTTCCAGATTCGAGTATTTCACGCAAGTATTGCGCAATCAATACAGTGCCAACTTCAAATCCGTTGTTTGGATTTAAACCCTGCGGGATGCCTTCGCTGGCTGGCGGTGAAAGGTCTTGCAGGTCCTCGCCTGCTGCTGCACCCTCGAGTTTAAGACCGCCCCTGAGCACCAGCGATCCAACCGAACCGTGCACCCAGAGCGTGTCTTCAAAGCCATGCCGCGCGGCGACGTTCAAAAGCACTGTGGTTGGTACGCCTTCAAAGTCGAGGATCATGGCGGCGTAGTCGTCCGAATCCACCGTTTGCATTGCCCCGCTCGAGTCTGGAAGTGCCTTGATGGTCGTTTGCAAGCTCGCGCCAAGCATTTTGGCTTCGCGTCCCAGAACAAACCGTAAACCGTCGAGCACGTGCGAACCTGCCGCACCGAGCACGCCACCACCCAAGGCGCGGCTCGACCACCAGTTGTGCAAGCGGTTCGCGTCGGCACGGCTACCAGACACCAGCCGCACCTCTGCCGCTCGAGGTTCGCCAATAAAACCGTCTTTGATCAGGTCGCGCATTTTTTGTCGAACGGGCAAGAAGCGCAATTCGTGATCCACCAACGCCCAGCCTTTGGAGGCTCGAGCGGCATTGACCATAACTTCTGCCTGTTGAGCATTGAGCGCCATTGGCTTTTCGCAGAGCACGTTCAAGCCAAGCTCGAAGGCGGCAAGCGTCTGCTCGAGGTGCTCCATCGGTGGCGTGGTGATCGAAACCAAATCCGCGCCCTCCATCGCCTCGCGCCAGTCTTTGGGGGCGTGCGCAAAACCGTACTCGAGTTGCGAGGCTTTGGCTTTATCAAAGTTGCGTCCCCACAGGGCATGCAGTTCCCAACCCGCCGCGCGAAACGCCAGCGCCTGCACCTTGACACCCCAACCGGTTCCCAGAATCGTTAACTTTGGCATGGTTTCCCTCTTTCTTTAAGCTTTAAGACTTACGCACTGCTGAAAATCAAACCCGAAAAATTGCGTTCAATACATGGGCGTTCCAGCGTAGGGGTTAGGCATGTGTCTTGACCATAAAACGCACCTTCGGGCATGGTCGCCTAACCCCTACAGTACAACGATTTTTAGGGATCGAACTCGAGTTTTGATTCAATTTCTTGTGCATGTGCTTAAGTCCTAAACGGATAACACGGCAATGACTTCGACTTCGACCCTGACCTCTGGTGCGCCCAATGCGGCGACGATCAACCCTGTGTGCGGTGGGCGATGATCGCCAAAAAACTCTAGTCTCACTTCAGTCACCGCTTTGGAATCTTCAGGGTTCGTCAGATAGGTGGTGATTTTCACCACGTGCTCAATTTCAGCCCCAGCCGCCTCGAGCACCCTGGCAAGATTGGAATACACTTGTCGCGCCTGCCCAGCGGCATCGTTTGGCGCGACCAGAACGCCGTTTGCATCTCGAGCCACCTGACCTGCGACGTAAATCGTGTTGCCTGCCCGCATTGCATGGTTGTACGTGGCGGGTTGGTAGATGCCTTCGGGTTGGATGGATTGGTAGAAGTCTCTGACAAAAGGTTTCTTCATTCCAACTTTGAAGAGCCAAGTCTCGAGGAGTTTCCATGAATCCCTTTCAAGATTTTGTGAGTTCACCTCTACTACAAAGTGTCTAAAGCAATAAACCAGCCATTCTCCACAATCGTAATCAAAAGGGTCTTTTGGAATCGTCGCGTTGTAGATCACCTTTGCCGCATTTTCAGCAACATACAAGAGGGCACTGAAGGTTGAATCTTTTAACGTCAACTGCTCACTTTCCAATGTCAATTTGCGAATTTGCTGAAACGCTTGATGCGCCTCGCTCCAATGTTCAGGTTGCGCCCCCAGTTCACAGATGAAGACGATTTCCGGAATAGGTGGCAATTGCTCCTGACATAAGTTCAGAACATTTACAGCCCAAATTGGTCGCAAATTGTTTGGTAGGGCGGCATAAAACAAACCACCAATTCGACGAAGTTCGCCGCTTTGTTGCCTCCAATGATGTTGGAATTCTTGTGTATCAAGACTCACCGCAAACCCCTCTATCAATCATAACAACCCCAATTCCTTCAACGCTTGCGCTCCACCATCGAGACTCGAGTGGTTCATGCCAGCGTAATTTGGGCTGTAAACAATGCCTTTCGCGCCTTCGCGGTATGCGGCTTTGACACTGTTGTAGACAATCTCTGGTGTGCAGACCGCCATGTCTGGGCTGGTGCGCGGTGCGTCCACACCAATACCCATGTAGACCGGAACTCGACCTTCTACCGCCGCCACGGTATCTCGAGCTTGACCGCCAACGTAGCTGTCTGGATTCATGCCTGTCTCGAGCACGCTGTCCCACGGGGCTTCGTTCAAGCCGAGCAATTTGTACATGATCGGTGTGAACTCTTGCGGTGTGAAATCGCGCAGCACAGATTTGTGAAACTCGAGCATCTCTTTTTTGTAAATGCCGCCCGATTGATGTTGGTAGGTGATCGGTTTGACCCAGTCGCAATACGTGGTTTGCTCCTTCCACGACCACTGGGCTTTGCGAAACGGGTTGAAGTGATTGCGATTCCAGACGTTCAAACCAAAACTGAGCGCTGGGTTGCACCATTTGACGATGCCGTACAATTCTTTGTCGAGGTCTTTGTTGCGCTCGAGCCAGAAGCGTTCCCAGATCAGGATTTCTGGGTTGGCGAGCAACACCCGCAGGAATTCGATGAACGAGCCGTCCTTGAAAGCAACACCCGCTCGAGCCTGCTGAAAATACTGGTACACCTCGCGGTAGGCGATCAACACGCGTTCGACATCAATGTTGCGATCTAAGGCTTCACGGCGGGCGGCTGGGCTGAAATCAATCGCGGCGTTGCCGACGATCAGGTTGTCCAGTGGACTGCGGCGCTCGTTGCACCACATGATGCCGTCAATCTGGTAATTGCGGGCGTAATCCTCGAGGATCGAATGCAGCCAGGTGCGGTAGTGCGGGTTGGAGGTGCTCGGTTCCTGGGCGTAACGTCCGAACTGGTCAATCTCGAGGTACTGCGGCAAGTTTGGGATTTGTACGGTGTTGGCGCTGCCGTGATCGGCGTACTTAAAAAGCGGTTCCATGATTTCGGGCATGACCTTCATGCCTCGCGCCTTGGCGGCGGGAATGATCAGATCGAGCACGTCCAGACCCTCGAGTCCAGGGTCGGCGTTGCTGAAATTGCTGATGCTGGTGTTGGCGTAAAAATCTGGACGGTGTTTGATGTACGACCCGCCGCGCAAATCGTCGGGTTGCTGAACGCCGTGATCGGGGAAACCCTCGAGCTTGTGCGAGATGCGCCGTCCGACTTTTAATCCCAGCCACGAGATCGTGCCGACCAGCAGGACGTTGACGCCAAAACGCTCTTGCAACAGGTCGAGCAGCGGTTCAACTCCCTCGTCGAGAAAACTGAGCGGGCTGATCTGAATGCCAACGAATTTATCGCTCACAAAAACCGCCCCCAGAATGTCTCGAGCTTGTCGAGTGCCTGATCCATGACGGGACGCGGGCACATCAGGCTCAAACGAACAAAGCCTTCCGCACCGCTGCCAAAGACCACGCCAGGTCCGACCCGCACCGCAAATTCTTCGATCAAACTCGAGGAAAAGGTCATCGAATCCAGACCGCTGGCACGGATGTCCGCCATCACGTAATAGCTGCCGTGTGTGCGGATAAACGGCAATTTCATGCGCTCGAGCCGTTCGAGCAGGTACGTCCGACGATCTGCATAGGTTTGCAGTCGCTCGAGCCAGGGTTCTGGCGGTCCGGTCAACGCTGCCAGTGCGCCGAGTTGCGTCGGCAGAGAGGTGCTGATCGAGTGCATGTGCCGCGTTTCGGTGGCGACCTGTTTGAGCCACATCGGAAGGGCAAGATAACCCACGCGCCAGCCGGTCATGCCAAAGGATTTGCTGAAGCCGTTGACGGTGATGGTACGCTCGAGCATCCCTGGCAGTCGGGCAAACGAGAAATGCTCCGCGCCGTCATAGATGTACTTTTCGTACAGCTCGTCGCTGACGACCAGAAAGTTGTGCTTTTCGGCAAGTTTGGCAATGCCCTCCATCGTCGCTTTGGTCACCACCGCGCCCGTCGGATTGTCAGGGCTGACCACAATCACCAATTTGGTGCGCGGCGTGACTGCCGCCTCCAGTGCCTCGAGGTCCCACGACCAACCGCTTTCGGGCGTGACCGGCACGATCACCGCCTTGCCACCGCACAACGCGACAATGTTGCAGTACGCGCTGTAATACGGGTTGGTCACGATCACCTCGTCGCCAGGGTTTAAGAGCGCTCCACAGAGGACAAAAATAGATTCTTGAGCGCCGTTGGTGACGATGATGTTGTCAGCGGTGTACTCGAGTTGATTATCTCTCCGAAGTTTTTCGGCGATTGCTTCCCTGAGCGGGACAATGCCATCGTAGGCGGTGTACTGAATGATGCCGCCACGCAGACCCTCGCGCAACGTGTCCATCACGTACTCGGGCGTGGGCAGGTCGGGTGTGCCCGAACCGAGATTGATCAAACCCTGTGCGCTCTGAATCGCGGCGACCATGCGCGGGTTGATGGGGTTGCCAATCGAATGCTCGAGGTTGGCAACCGCGACCTTCGAGAGCATGGTGGTGAAATCGGTTTTTTGTGTCATGCCATCTCCTCAATCAAATCCGAGTTGACCAGCGAACGAGGTCAGGTCGAGTGTTTTTTCTTGTCTCGAGCTTTCAGCACACGCAAGCGTCAATGCCATCGTCTTCAGATGATCGCGTCCAGATGGGTAGCTGCTGGGTTCGCCACGCACCGCTTTCAAGAAGTCAGCAAACAAACCCCTGGTATCGTCCACAAAATCCTCTTGTGGCTCGAGCTTCACCTCTTCAGGTTCGGTTGCACCCGCCTTCCAGAACTCGAGTCCGGCGAAGATGTCGCGCTGGAACAACATGCCGTCTGAACCGTCGGTGCGCCACTGAAATTCGTTTTTGCTGTCTGTACCCATCCAAGTGCCGAAGTATTGCAATTCAAAGCCGTTCTCGAACTCGAGCCAAGCGGCGACGGTGGCATCGCTAGCGTACATGCTCCAGGGCGGGTTGGTGGTGCGTGCCCAGATTTTTTTGACTTCGCTGCCGTAAATGTAACGCGCCAGATCGAGGTGGTGAATGCTCTGCTCGAGCAGCATCGGTTGATCCATCGTCAATGGGTACTTGTTCAGCAGTGGGCGCTTGCCGTTGCGGTAACGCCAGTAGTTAATGCGTCCAAAACCAAGCTGCCCAAGCTGACCGCCCTGAATGATTTCACGGCTGGCACGGGTCGTCTCGAGGTAACGAAAGTTCATGCCGATGCCAAGGTGAATGCCCGCTTTTTCGGCAACCTGAACGCAAGCCAGGGCGGTTTTCGCATCGAGCGCCAGGGGTTTTTCGCAGAGCACTGGAATGCCGCGCTCCGCACAGGCAGTAATTTGCTCGAGGTGAACGTCGGGCGGGGTGGACAGCACCACCAGATCGGGTTGAAGCTCGAGCGCTTGAAGAAAGTCGAGCACCTTAAACTCGAGCGTCGGCAGTTTTTCGCGCAGGATGCTGACCGATTCGGGGTTTGGGTCAACGCCTGCCAGCAGTTGTGTATCACTATTTTCGCCAATCACCCGCGCCCAGTGTCGCCCTCGCGTTCCCAATCCGACCAGCACAACAGACAGTGGTTTCATGATTTCACCCCCTTCAAATAGTCGAGAATGCCCGTTGAGAGCGGTACGTGTGGTGTCCAGCCGAGTTCGTGACGGATGCGTGAGCAATCCAGAGCGCCGTGTCTCGGCGGGGGCAATGCCGTCCACTCGAGCAGGGTTTGTAGGTCAATTGCGGGCGCGGCGGCTTGAAAAGCGGCGATCAGTTCGCTGCCCGTGGTTGGCGTTCCAGCCACGTTGTACAGATGCACGCCGCCGTCGCAGGGGCTTGAAACGATTCTCTCGAGCAAGTCCGTTAAGTCTTTGGTGTGCAGCCAGTTGTAAACGTCCGTGACGGCTCGAGGGAGCTTGACGGGTTGCTGGTTTTGAATTGCCTGGGAGATCAGGTGGACGAGCGAGGTTTTGGAGCGCGTGTCCGATGCCTGTTCACGCGCACCGTAAATCGGTCCAAGCCGCAAAAGCCAGACAGTCAACTTTGGACTTTTTCCAACTGCGCAAATTTCCTCTGAAAGCAGTTTTGAAAGCGCATAAGCGCTGGCGCTCGAGGTTGGGCTGTGCTCATGGATCAGTTCGTTGACGGGTGCGTACACGCCCGAAGAACTCAAGAACACCAGATGCTCCACTCCATGCTGCTTGGCGGCATCCAACACATGCAGCGTGCCGCGCACATTCACCTCGAGCAAGCGCAGGTCGTTGTCGCTGGTGGTGATCGCGGCGGCATGAATCACGGCATGGGGTTTGATCTCGAGCATCAGTTGTTCAATCGCTTGCGGGTCAAGCACATCGGCGCTGCGGGTCGCGCCGTGAAGATCGCAGGTAACTAACTGGAGATCAGAAGTTTGCCAATGGTGACTGATCGCAGCGCCGACAAATCCGCCCGCTCCGGTCAGCAGCACTCGAGGGGCGTGGCTCAAGGTCGCACGAACTTCCCGTCGCCAGCTTTTCCCAGCACTTGCCCATCGTGATAAACGGTTTTCCCGCCGACGATGGTGCGTTCAACCCGACCCTGAAAGGTCATGCCGTCAAAGAAAAAATCATTCTCTCGAGCTTGACTGAATTCTTTGTGCTTGTCTACCAGCGTTTGTGCGTTCAGGTTGACCAGTATTAGGTCTGCGTCTGACCCGACCCGAATCGCGCCCTTCTGTGGGTAAATGCCAAAGCGCCTTGCACCGTTCGAAGACATCAGGTCAATAGCTCGCTCGAGGCTGATCTTGCCCTGTGCGGCGGCGTCTAGCAGCATCGGCACGAGCATTTGAACACCTGGCGCTCCTGGCGGCGCAAGCCAGATGTCGGTGCGGGCGCGTTCTTTCTCTTCGACTGTGAACGGCGAGTGGTCGGTGGTGACGTTTGTCAGCGTGCCATCCGCGATGCCAGTCCAGAGTGCGGCGTTGTCATCCAGGCTGCGCAGCGGCGGGTTGATCTTGGCGTAACTGCCGTAACGCTCGAGTTCCGCCTCGCTGAACAGCAGGTACTGCGGGCAAGTCTCGCCCGTGATGTCCTGCGTTCCCTGCCATTTTCGCAGCGTTTCCAGGGCGTGTCTCGAGGTGACATGGGCGATGTGCAACTTTGCCCCTACCGCGTCATTCAGCACCGCAATCTTGGCGATGGCGAGCGCCTCGACCACGGGCGGACGAGATTCGCCGTGTGTAGCGGCATCGTTACGTCCCGTGGCTTTGACGCGCTGGGTGTAATACTCGAGCAGCGGGTTGCTTTCGGCATGGACCACCAGCACCAAGCCCGTTTCTCGCACCAACTCGAGCACCTCGAGCTGTTCAAATTCTTCTGGAACGCACAGACCGTCGAATTCATCCTCGCGCCCTTTGACGGCGCTGGTGGTGAAAATCTTGAAGGCGATAGCGCCAAAATCTTTCATGCCTTGAACGTATTCGCGTTTTCGCATGCCTGGAGCGCCGTAAAGCGCAAAGTTGACCACCGCTTCACGTTCACCTTGCTCGCGTCTCGAGTTAAAAATTTCGGGGGTGGCACAACAGGGTTTCGAGATTGGCATTTCAAACACGGTGGTCACGCCACCGGCAGCGGCGGCGCGGGTTTCGGATTCCCAAGTGCCGCGTTGCGGGTGCGCGGGTGCGCGAACATGAAAGTGAATGTCAATCGCGCCGGGCAGCAAATGCAAACCTCTCGCGTCAATGGTTTCTAGTGCTTGGGCGGGGCTGTCAGGCTCGAGCAGTGCGACAATCTTGCCTTCCTGAAGGGCAACGTCAAATGCGGCTTGACCGTTTGGGGTCATGACCGTAGCGCCACGAATTATGCTGTCAAACACGACTGACCTCCTCGCATAGCATTTTTTCCAGAAAGCTCGAGAGGATCGCCTCGCAGGTTTCGAGTTCGTGAATTTCGACGTATTCGTCAAAGGCATGGGCGGCTTCGTAACTGCCAGGACCAAAGATCACCATGTCGCCTCTGGCAACCGCCATCAGGTGTTTGGCATCGCTGCCGGGCAAATAACCTATCGGCTCGAGCGGCGCGGCTGTGGCGTGGCTGGAGCACTCGAGGAAGCACTTGCCAAAACGGGTTTCGAGTTTTGATTCAAACCAGCTCGAGTACAAGAATTCGCCGATCTCGACCTTAGCGGGTTTGAGGTCAAAGCCACTCACCAGCGCCTCGAGTTCGCTTTGCACCACTTCGGGCTGTTCACCAGGAATCATGCGCCGATCCACGCGCACCGTGCAATGGTCGGCGACGGCATTGGCGGTGCTGCCGCCCTGAATCACGCCGACGTTGCAGGTCGGAACGCCCACCAACGGGTGAACCCGCGCCGCGAGGTCAAGATGGTATTGCTCGAGCGCCAGAACCACCCGAGCCATCGCGTAAATGGCATTCACCCCGCGATCTGGGTTGGTGGCGTGAACGCTGTGACCAAACGTGGTGATGGTGGCTCGCATCACGCCCTTGTGGGCGGTGGCGACGCGGTTGAAGGTTTGCTCGCCGACCACGATAAAGTCGCTTTTCGGTAAGTGACCTTGATCCGCCAGCCATTTTGTGCCCAGTTGACCACCGACCTCCTCTTCGGCGGCGGCGACCAGTACCAACGTGCCGAGGTGTTGTTTTTGGACGAGTTTCTGAAAGGCGCACATCATCGCCGCCAATGGCGCTTTGTCATCCACGCTACCTTTGCCATAAATCTTGCCGTCGCGTTCGACGGCTGTAAACGGATCACTGCTCCAAAGATCACGCTCGAGGTCAGCCACGGGCACGGTGTCAATATGGGCATGAAACATCACAACGGGCGCACCAGAACCGCTGATCGCCACCACACTTTGCGCCTCAGGTTTCTCGAGCGGCGCGAACACCTGCACGTTTGCCCCAACCGCGCCCAGCCAATCTGCCACAAATTGGGCAATGGCTCGAGCGTCACCGGGTGGGTTCGGTGAAGGAATCTCGATCAGCGTTTTGAGAAGCCGAATCAACTCACTCATGCGTTTCCTCAGTCGAGCGTGCCCTGAATTTCGGCGTAAAAGCAGCACCAATCGCCTACAGTCACGTTGGGCAAAGCCCGCAAACCAAAAATCCTGCCATCGGTCGGGGCGTGCAGCGTCTCGAGCACCTCGCCGTAAAGGTCGTAGATCGTGGCAATTTTGTCGCCTTTTTTCATGGGTTTTTGAAATTCCATGTGCGCCTCGGCAACGAACAGACCGCTGATGCCCGCCAGCAGCGCGTGTTGCACACCCGTGTAACGCGGCGTGGCGTATTTGGCTTTGCCAGCAATCATCTTGTAATGCCGCATCACGTTCAGGGCGGCATCGGCAAGAACCCGCCCAACCCGCTGAAAACCTTGGGGGCTGGTGGCGCTGCGCCCACCCAGTTCGACGGTGATGCCCGTCTTGCCAACCTCGAGCATGGATGCCATCGGGTTGCCTTTGGGCAAGAAGGATTTGAGCGCCAAGTCCCAGCCCTCGCCCATCGCTCGAGCGAGTTCTTGAGATTTTGCGTCCTCGGTGGCAAAAATCGTTTCTGAAAGGTAAGAGTGTGCGCCGCCAGAATGAATTGAAAGCTCGAGATCGGCGACTTTGGTCATCCAGAGGCTGTGGGCATAAGCGATGCGTTCTGAAAAATAACCGTTCGGCTTCCCTGGATAAATACGGTTCATGTCGTAACTGAAAGTGTCAAGCGGATTCCCTCGAGACGCGGCTTCAAACGCGGGCACGTTGATGACGGGCACGAGCACCAGCGAACCCGAGAGCTTTTCTGGGTGAATCTCGCGCTTCAGAATGTGGCACATCAATGGACCTTCGGGTTCGTCACCGTGAATCGCGCCGTCCACCCACAGGCAAGGACCGTCTTTTGCACCGTTGATCACGATTACCGGCATCTCGAGTTCACCGCCGCCACCCAATTTGGAGACGGGTATCACACCCGTGGCGACACTTCCTGGTTTGGCTCGAGCCGTTCCGACTTTGACAATGCCCATAATCCCCCCTAAATCCCTTGAACCTGAAACGTTGTGAGTTCTTCGGGCGTGTAAACCTGCATGAATTCGATCTCGATGCCGCCAGAGTCGTTGTCCAAAAAGGCGATGAAGCCCTCGGGGTGGGCGTGCTTGCCATAAACACCGCAGGCTTTGCAGATGCGCAAACTCGCGCCGTTCGCCAGGGCATGCTCGAGCGCCCTGTCCAAATCAGCGACCTCGTAACAGATATGATGCAAACCCTCAAAACCGCCGCGCTGTTCGATCCAGGTGGCAAACCGTCCGTCAGCATCCATTGATTCGCAGAGTTGGTATTCGATGCCGCCTAGCACAAACAGCGCCACGCGGTTGCGCGATTTTGCATATTCCTTGATTTCGGTCTCTTTTGGCACATCCAAAAAGCGGCTGTAGGTCGCCAGCGCTTTGGCGGCGTCTTTGACACCAAAAGCCATGTGTTTGATCGATCTCACTTGCGGGTTGTCCATTTGTTTTTCCTCTTTTTGATTTCAGTTTTGGTTTACTTCAGCCCTGGCAGCGCCCGCTCGAGTCGCTCGGCGGCTTCCTCGAGTTTAGGGATCGGTTGCAACAGCGAAATCCTGACAAAGTTGTCGTTGTGATCGCCGAACAAAGACCCTGGGAAGATCATGACCCTCGCCTGCTCGAGCAACTTCACGCAGAAATCTCCAGCGCCCAAGCCTGTATGCGAAACATTGGTGTACAGATAAAAAGCCCCTTGCGGTGCGCCGTAAGTAAAACCGAGTCGGTCCAAAACGTTTTTGAAATACTTGCGCCTGGCATCAAAAATTTCCCTGAACTCGGCGACACAATCTTGTGATCCATTCAATGCCGCCAGCGCCGCGTGTTGACTGACCGCTGGCGCACAGATCGTCAATCCGTGATGGATTTCATTCATGGGAATCACCAAGGCACGCGGCGCGGCGATATAACCGACTCGCCAGCCGGTCATGGCATAGGCTTTGGAAAAACCGTTCAGGGTAATCGTGCGTTCAAACATGCCCGGCAAACTCGCCATGCTGGTGACTTTGGCATCATCGAAGACAAGCTGTTCGTAAATCTCGTCCGAAATCACGATCAAATCATGTTCGATTGCCAGCGCCGCCAGTTTTTCAATTTCGTTTAAGGGCGTGACCGAACCCGTCGGATTTGAAGGATTCATCAGGCAAAGGATTCTCGAGCGAGGCGTGATCTTGGCTCGCACCGCCTCGGCTGTCAGGGCAAAGTTATCGTGCTGGTAGGTGTTGACACTGACCACCACGCCGCCCGCGAGTTCAATCGCCTGGTTGTACGAGGTGTAGCCTGGCGAAGTGCACAACACCTCATCGCCTGGGTTAATCAGCGTCAGCATCGCCACGTAAATGCCTTCCTGAGCACCTGCGGTCACGATCACCTCGTCGGGGCTGTACTCGAGTTGGTTGTCGCGGCGCAGCTTTTCGCAGATGGCAGCACGCAATTCGGGCAAGCCCAGCGGCGCGGTGTAATGCGTCGCACCATTGGCGAGCGCCTTCTGTCCCGCCAGGGTGATGTGCGCGGGCGTTGCCAGGTCTGGATCGCCTCGACCCATCGCGATTACACCCTCGAGTTTTGCCGCAATGCCGAGCATTCGGCTGCGAATGGATTCATCTTTGTGTACGATGCGATCCGCGATGCGGTACTGCATCGAAACTTGGGTACTCACTGGCTCTCTCCTTTGACCGATGTTCACGTTTGTTTTCAAATGGGGTGTTGATGCAACCTGTTTTTGATTTGGCACAACACCCCACAATCTGGGATTTGGCGCTCGAGATTCAGTTGCCTTTGACGTATGCCGTATCAATGAAATTAAAAATCTCTCCGATATAGCCGTTTGCCGTGCTCTGGAAAGCCCCCATTGGGTCTTTCAGTTGATCTTGGGTGTTGCCCACGCGGTTTTTGTACGAAACATGCAAGCCTCGAGTGTAAAGGTAAATCAAGGGCAGGTTGGTCGCCGCCACTTTCTGGAATTCATTGTAAATTTGCTTGCGACCCTCGAGGTTGAGCGTCGAAAGCCCTTGACTGACCAGCTTGTCGAGCAGAATTTCAAACGACTCGAGTTTGTCGGGTCTGGTTTGACCGGCGCGGTTGAGGTTCCAGATTCGCGCCACACCGCCGAGGTTGTACAGATTGCGGCGCGTCGGAGGGTCGAAGACACCGCCGAAGTCGGTAAAGGACAAATCAAAGTTGCGCGTGCCGTCAGGGTTGAACGTGCGCAGCGCTGGGTTGATGACGCTGCCGTTGTCGGCAACCGTGAAGCTGGCATCAATGCCAACGCTTTTCATGTCCTCAATGATGATCGGGGCGGCAACTTTTTGCAG
>JANMUC010000243.1:0-3472 GCA_031391225.1 Deinococcales bacterium | reverse complement strand
GTACTCGAGCGACAACCAAAACTGGCATCAAATTGGACCCGCCTTTGACTCGAGCCACCTCTCAGACGATTACTGCAATGGACTGGCATTCACAGGCACATTCATTGCCCTGTGCGTTCAAGACTTGGCAGGCACAAAGCTCCATGCCGACTTTGATTTCTTTGAGTACCTCGAGACTTAAACCAAAGATTGATTCTCAAGATCAGAAAATTTACTTTATCGCACCTGAAGCCCTCACCCGGCGAGCAAGCTCGCCACCCTCTCCCGCTTGCGGGAGAGGGTACTGAACGCCACTTTTCTTCAAGTCAATACTTTCTCGAAAACAGTTTCAGCCTCACAAAAAGCACCAAAGCTCCCTTCTCCCGCAGGCGGGAGAAGCGATTCCGCCCGAAGGTGCGTCTTGGAATCAAGAAGGGTTGGGGATGAGGGTAGACAGCGCAATTGCCTATCGTTCAATCCAAATCTTCCCCCACTAAACTTGAGCAACCCACCAACCAGGAGTCACCGTCATGAGCATCAGCCTTCCAGCCAAAACCTCGAGTCAACCCACGCGCAAACGGTGGCGCTCGAGTTGGGTGGGTTATGCTTTTGTCGCGCCGTTTTTTATCTTGTTGCTGGCGTTCGGAATAGCGCCACTTGCGTTTTCGTTGTTTGTTAGTTTTTTTGATTACAATCCCGTGGCGGGTTTAAACAAACTGAAATTTTCGGGTTTATGGGCGTACAATTTTACTTTTCAAGACCCTTACTTTTGGTCCGCATTGGCTCGCACGTTGCGTCAGGCGGTGTTCAGCGCAATCCCGCAACACCTGATTGCCATTCCGCTCGCGTTTATCTTGCACATGGCTTTCAAACGAATTCAAGGCGTTTTGGGAACGATCTTTTTTCTACCTTACATGACCTCGAGCATCGCGGCAGCTTCGGTCTTGAGTACATTTTTCTTGTTCGTCTGGCAGTTCATTGATGCCGGTTTCGGTTGGCTTTCGCAGTTGCCAATTCTTGGCGCTTTCGTTCCGAACACCAGTTTGTATCTCGAGGATGCCCGGGTGGCGTTCGTCAGTTTGTGGGGCACGGTGGGTTGGAATGTTTTGTTGTACCTAATGGTGCTTAATTCGATTCCGCGCAGTTTGTACGAGGCGGCACAACTTGACGGCGCGGGTTTCTGGGGGCTGTTCGGACGGGTTGCCCTGCCGTTAATGCGCCCAATGATTTTTGTGGCTTTCACCATGAGTTTCTTGCGCGGCATTCAAGGTGCAACCAATGCCTGGTATTCGAGCAGCTTTAACCCAAGCACCACCGACTTACCAACTTATATTTTCCGCACTGGGTTCTGGGATTTTGACATGGGCTTGGCGAGCGAAATGACCATGGTCTATTTTTTTGGCATGGTCGCCATCGTGCTGGTGGTTTACGCACTCATCGGACGCAATTTCTCGAGCTTGGACACCAGTGCGCACCTCGAGAGTGACCAATCCGCGATTCGGTTTTCCAACGCCTCAAAAATCGTTTTGCGTTTTCTGGTCTTGTTCGGCGTGATCCTGTCAGTCTTGCCCATTGTAATGATGTTCTTCAACGCCACCAGAAGTTATCCATCCTCGAGCATTGATTTTAGCCTTGGCGATTCACTCAAATACAACTTGCAATTTCTGCTGCAAGAAGTGCCGCATTTTTGGGGTAATTTCTGGAACAGTTTTTACATTTGCACCCTGGCTGCCGTTGGCGCGATCATCATCGCCAGCCTTGCCGCCTTTGGATTCGCCTTCCTCGAGTTTAAGGGGCGCAATGTCTTGTACGCCATCACCTTGGGCGTGATGCTCTTTCCATCGTTACTCAGCCTGATTCCAACTGTCTTGGTGATTGGTGTGATCGGTTGGATGGATCAAGCTCGAGCCGTCTGGGTTCCTGCCACGGTCAGCGCTTTTGGCGTGTTCTTGATTCGTCAGTATTTAACCGCAGCCGTGCCAAAGAGTTTGCTCGAGGCTGGACGGATTGATGGCGCGAGTGAACTACGAATTTTTGCCAGTTTGGTCATGCCATTGGCACGCCCCGTACTGATTACGCTCGGCTTGTTGACGTTTGTGACCGTTTGGAACAACGCCTCGGCAGCCCTGGCAATCTTAAAAAATACGGACACCCAAATGGTCACGCAAGTCATGAGCAACCTTTCAACCTCGAGCAGTGCCTTTACGGTGGGCATTGCGATTGCCAGTCTGCCCGCATTTATGTTGTTGCTGTTTTCGGCTGGGCAGATCAGCAAGGGCATGAACATCTCGAGCAACACGGGCTTGACTTGGTTTGATCCGTTCAAAAAATTTTGGAATGCCAGAATCACCAGCCTGATGGATTCCTCGAGCACCGCCAGTCTTTCGGGTGCAGATGGTATTCGGGCAATCGCCTGTTTGATGGTGGTTGGACATCACCTGATGCAGCGCTTGAACAAACCCGAGCAAAATAGATTCGTGCAAGAAGCCCAAGCCTTTATCATGACCGGTTCAGTCGGCGTCAGCGCATTTTTTGTGCTTTCGGGAATGTTACTTTCCATCCCATTCTGGAAATCATTTCTCGAGAAACGCGCATTTCCCAACATGCTCGAGTTCACGCGTCGCCGTGCCGTAAGAATTGTTCCAGGGTTTTATGCCAGCTTAACCATTAGCGTTTTATGCACCGTATTTTTTGTTCCCGACGCGCAAGCCGTGTTCACCCGTTACGTTTCGGCACTGACTTTTACCTCCGCGCTGCATTACGTGACCCTCTTCCCTGCCGACCTGAATGGACCACTTTGGAGCATTGGTTTTGAGGTGCTCTGTTACGCCATGATGCCAGTCGCCATGTGGGCAATGTTTCAACTGCTCGCCGCTCGAGCCTCTTTTCGTCAAGGCTTGCTGTTTTGGTTTGGTGTGCTGGCACTGACTTTAATTGCCCATCAGTTGATTATCACCGACCTGATTCCCGACAGCGTTAACCGAGGCTGGGATCATGGGCTTATTGGCGGCGCAAAATACTGGATGCCCAATTACAACGCCGTCGGCATGTTCGGGCATTACATTCTAGGTGTGATTGCCGCAGGTGTGATCATTAAAATTCGCAACCTTAAAATTCGCTCGAGTTGGATTTTTGACGGTGTTGCCTTGACAGCTTTTATGGTCATGATGGTGTTTTTGTGGACGCAACGTTACGCCCCAGATTTTGCCTTCAGCCTTGGACACCAACCGTACTTCTACCCTATTTTTCCAGCCCTAATTGCCATTCAACTTTGCACCCTGCCATTCTCGAGAATTCTTGGGCGACTTTTTGACAACACTTTTTTCAGGTACACCGCCAAAATTTCATTTGGTTTGTACATCTGGCATTACCTGATCCTCGAGTTGATTCGTTTAACCTTCAACAACAATTACCAGTATTTTGGCATCTCGAGTTTGACCGAGCATTTGTTGATTTCTGGTGTGGCGTTGGCTCTGGCGTTTGCAGCGGCGAA
>JANMUC010000232.1:0-17436 GCA_031391225.1 Deinococcales bacterium | reverse complement strand
CTCCTCGAGCACACGATCCACAGCGTACTGTTGAACAAATCTGGCAGCGCTCAGTTTTTCGCCACGGTAAAAGCGTTTCAGACCAATCAAAATGTTGGTCAAGGCTTCACCCAAGTTCCATTCAAGGCTGTGTTGGTGCTGTGCTGACTCGAGTTTTGGGGTGGCGATGGCATCTTTAACCCCCTGTTTTTTCCAAACAACGCGCCCAGCCGCAAATGGAATGTTTGCCAATTCGGAGATTTCAAAGACCGCGAATTCGCAAAAGACACCATCTTCAAACAACAATTTAAAACCGTCCTCGGTGTTTTGAAACACGTAAGCAACTGGCGCAAGGCTGGTCAACCACCCAAGGTTGTGCAAAAGCTCTTGTTTAAAACCGTCTTCAACAATTGCAAAAAAATCTAAATCCGAATGCTCGTCAAGACGCTCGAGTTCCAAACCCACCGAACCCAAACCGATTAACGCCAGGGTGTGATTTGAACGCTCAAAACTCTGCGCGATTTGGTTTAAACGTTTCAGTAACAGTTCTTTCATGCTGACTCCTTAAAAAAATAAAACACGACCCAGTGAAAAGGTCGTGTCAAAAGGACAAGCGTTGCCGTTAAATTTTCATTACTTTAAAACAGTATTGCTGGCTTTTCAAGTCGTTTTTGGATCAATCGAATGAAATGATGTTTAGACTTTCAGTGTGACTCGAGATGCTCTGTTTATCATTGTTAGAAAGTTGATTCAACTTAGAAATAAACCGATACGGCTCGAGCCTTAAAGATAAACCGAGGAATCGTTCCACGGCGAAACCGCCAGCGCCGACAAGACATTCCATTGCTTTTGGTCACACTGAAGTTGCGCCAAACCCTGCATGTGAAGTGCATTGACCGCATCGCGGTTAGCAAGTTGTAAAAAGTCACGAAGCTCGAGAATCATGTCCTGATGAATCTCAGGGTCGCTGACCCGAACCTTATCAAGCGTGCCTGGAACCCAGCGACATTGCACCGGATGGGTGGCTGATAGAGCGGTGTTTTGATTCATGATCTGCTCCTTTCACAACGGCTAAGGGCTTGAAGGGCTGACAATTTGAACAATGCTATAAGCATTAATTGTGTAGACAGAAGTATTACCCACCCAGTTCAAGATTCTGTATTCAGAGTTACAATCTAGGCTTCAGAATCCTTAGAATTTTCAATATGTGACAAATCAAGTTGCCAACCCAATCCCCCGAGTTTCAGCACCAAAGAAGCTTTTCCTGCCAGAATGAAGTTATGCAATTTAGACCTTTTGGGTGCACTGGTGTTTTCGTCTCCCCTCTTGCGTTGGGAACAGATAATTTTCTCAATCCAACTTCAGAAGCCGAATGCGCCGCGATGCTCGAGCGGGCATTGGACGCTGGCATCAATTTGATTGACACCAGCAATTCGTACCGTGCTGGCGAATCAGAACGCATCATCGGGCAGACCCTCGAGCTGTCAAAACGCCGTGACCAGGCATTCATTGCGACCAAAGTGCATTATCCGACAGGCACGGGCGCAAATGACCGTGGAAACAGTCGGCAGCATATTCTAAAAGCCTGCGAGGACAGTTTAAAGCGCCTTCGCACCGATCACATTGACTTGTACCAATTGCACCGCATGGATTTTACTGTGCCGCTCGAGGAAACCCTATCCGCCCTGACCGACTTAGTACGGCGCGGCATGGTGCGTTTCATCGGTTGCTGCACCGCACCAGCCTGGAAGATTCTCGAGGGGATTTTAACTTCCGAGGCGAAAGGTTTCGTGCGTTTTGCCTCGGAGCAACCGCCGTACAATTTATTGGATCGCCGCATCGAAAACGAACTTATCCCCATGGCGCAAGCCTACGACCTCGCGCTGCTTCCGTGGTCGCCAATGGCGATGGGAATGCTTGCAGGGCGTTACGAAAATGAAAATACCCGCCCCGAGGATTCTCGAGCCTCCCAACGCGGTGGGATTTACGCTGATCGTGTGACACCGAATGCGGTACGGGTGGCGAATCAATTTGTGCGTTTGGCTCGAGATTTTAATTTTGATCCAGCGCAACTCGCATTACTTTGGGTCAAAGACCAACCTGGCATCACTGCGCCAATCATTGGACCCAAAAATATGGCACAACTCGAGCATCTACTGCCCGTACTCGAGATGAGCTTGCCCGAAGAAATTCGGCTTGCTTGTGATGGCATTGTACCGCCAGGGAGTGCCGCCGCGAACTTTTTCAACTCGAGCGGTTGGATGAAAATGCAGCTCGAGTTTAAAGCGTGAACACTATCAACAAAATCGAATCTCGAGCAATTACAAAAAGCGAACCCATAATTTGGATTCGCTTTTTGTAATTGCTATTTGCTACTTATTGATGATGTGAATGCTTTGCTTGTGCGTGGCTTCCGCAACCTCGCCCATCAATTCTGCCAGGGTTGGATGTGGGTGAATCGTCAGGGCAATGTCGGTCACGGTTGCCGCCATCTCGAGCGCTAAACACGCCTCGCCAATGATATCGCTGGCGTTTGGTCCAACGGCATGAACTGCCAACACCAAATCGGTTTCGGCATCGGCAATCATTTTGATCGTGCCTTCGGTTGAACCCAGCGTTAAGGCACGACCCAATGCGGCAAGTGGGAATTTGCCGATTTTCAGTTTGAATCCTTTCGCCTCGAGTTCCGCTTGGGTTGGTCCAACCCAGGCAATCTCTGGGCTGGTGTAAACCACGCTGGGTACTCCAACGGCATCGTTAACACTCTTTTTGCCCGCACAGCGTTCGGCAGCCACCAAGCCGTCTTTCATGGCTTTGTGCGCCAACCAGATACCGGTCACTACATCGCCAATCGCGTAAATTCCTGGCACGTTCGTCTCGAGCGTCTGCGGGTTGATTTCGACTGCACCACGTTCGGTCAGTTTGACGCCAATCTCCTCGAGTCCTAAGCCCTTACCTTTGGCGTGACGACCCACGGCACTGACCACGCGGTCAAAAACCTCACTGCGTTTTTCTTTCGTTTCCAGATTCTCGAGTTCGACGTGCAGACCGTCGGCTTTCTTTTCAAATCCGTTCGCACTAGTCTGAACAAAAACTTTGATGCCTTGTTTTTTGTAACTTTTCAGCGCAATGCCTACAATTTCCGCATCTCCACCAGCAATAATGCTTGGCAGTGGTTCGATCACGGTCACATCGCTGCCCAGGCGGTTGTAAATCGTGGCAAATTCCATGCCGATCACACCGCCACCAATGCACAAGACCCTGGCAGGCACGGTTTCCGGAATCACCAAACCGCTGGTGCTATCAACAATGTTGTAGCCATCAACAGGAAAGGTTTTCAGGTGGTTGATGCCGCCGCCAGTCGCCACAATGCAGTTCGTAAACTCGAGCGTCGTGTCACCATCTTTGGTTTTGACGGTTGCAGAATTCTTGCCCGTCAGTTTCGCTTCGCCCTCAAGCATGGTCACGCCATTGCCTTTTAACAGGCTTGAGACACCGCCCGTCAGCTTCTTGACGATGCCTTCGCGGTATTTGTTGACGGCTTTTAAATCCAGATTCATCTCGAGGATGTTTAAGCCAAAGTCTTTACCGTGTTTGGCGTTGTAAATTTCTTGTCCAACGTGCAACAAAGCTTTGGTTGGGATGCAGCCAACGTTCAGACAGACGCCGCCCCAGAATTCTTTTTCGGCAATTGCCACTTTCAAACCCAGTTGGGCTGCCCGAATTGCCGCGTGATAGCCGCCAGGTCCCGCACCGATCACAAACACGTCGTATTTCATGAAGCCTCCAAAGTAACAGCCCGTCTCGAGCTGGTTGATGTTCAACACCAGTCTACCGCCCAAGTTGAGACTGCGTTTGTATCTCAGAAATCTCGAGCTTTAACGCCCGAATATGCTCTGGATTGGTGCGACAACAACCGCCGATCAGGTTCGCCCCAGCTTCAAACCAAGCTCGAGCGTCGCTGGCAAAGCTTTGACATGTTTCTTCGCCGCTCCAGCGTTTGAGGGTCGCGTTGTAGGTTTCACCAGAGTTTGGATAGACCACAATCGGTTTTTGGGTCAAACCTCGCGCAGACCGTACCAAATCGGTTATAAATTGCGGCGCTGTGCAATTCACACCAACCGCAATCACTTGCCCGAAAGCCTCGAGTGCCTGAACGCAATCTGCAAAAGTTTCGCCGTTGTTGACATGAACGCCGTCTTTGGCGCTAAAACTGATCCAGGCTGTCGTACCAGGAAATTGCTCGAGTAATTTTGCCAGTGCGGTTGCCTCGAGCAAACTGGGGATGGTTTCGCACGCCAGCATATCCGCACCAGACGCCGCCAAGACCACCATGCGAGGGCGATGGAACGCCATCAACTGAGATTCGGTCAAACCGTAATCGCCACGGTATTCAGAACCGTCTGCCAGAAATGCGCCGTAAGGACCAATCGACGCTGCGACAAACGGTTTGACCCGCCCAATTTGGTTTTCTGGCACACGCCAGAACGCATCTCGAGCCTCGAGTGCCAGTTGGACAGAAAGCCGCATCAAATCTGCGGCTTGATTTTGGGTCAAACCGCGCCGCGCAAATCCTTCAAAGGTCGCTTGATAACTCGCGATGATCGCACAATCGGCTCCCTCCGCGAAATAATCGGCATGAACCTGCCGAATCAAATCAGGTGTCTCGAGCAAGACCCGCGCCGACCACAACGGATCGTTCAGGTCACAACCGCGCCGCTCGAGTTCGGTGGCAAGCGCCCCGTCCAGAATGACGACGTTTTGAGTCTCGAGGATGCTGCTGATCGGGTTGGACATAAAACACGATACCAGCCTTTGAAAATCCAGTTCAATCAAAATCCAGGGTTTCTCGAGCCTAAATCGGGTATTTTAATTGCACTTTGAGCAGGTTTTCTTGAGGTTTGGGTGCTTCACAGGGCATTTTCGACATCCAAAATCGACAGGCACACACCTTTTTAAAGACTTCAGAACCCTTGACGAGCCTGAAAGTGCGTGATACCATCTCGTTCGCTTTTGTGGGTGGTTAGCTCAGTTGGTTAGAGCATCCCGCTGATAACGTGAAGGTCCCCGGTTCGAGTCCGGGACCACCCACCACGACAACCGCACCGTTTTGGTGCGGTTTTTGTTTTACCAGTCTTGCTTCTCGAGTTCGGTTTTAAGGTTTTGATACACGCTCGAGAGAAACCGCAAAGGCTGGGCAACTGTGGTGATGGTCTGTGCATGGTCTAGATTTGGGTACTCGAGGTATTTCACAGTCTCCTGAGCATCTTGAAGTTTTTGCACGAAATTTCTGGCTTGATTCACTGGCAAAATCTGATCTTGCGCACCGTGAACGATCAAAAACGCGGGTTCGTCACCGTCAACAAAGCGAATCGGTTGCGTCTGGGGGTAGGTGCTTGGATTGCCGAAAACGTCGCGCAAATCATCGGATAAAAACCCATCATGTTCTTTACGGCTCGAGTCGTAAAAGTTGTAACCGCCAGACAAACACAACGCCAATTTGATGTCTCTCGGTTTTAAACCCACCCGCTCGAGGTATCGTTTGTCGGTGGCAAGCATGGCGGTTAAGTACGCGCCCGCCGAATGACCTGCGACCACCAAATTTTTTGGGTTAACACCAAAACGTTTTGCATGATCCAGTGCCCAACGCACCACCAACGCTGCATCCTCGAGATACGTGGGGAAGGTAAAATCTGGGTTTAAACGGTAATCGTAAATCACTGTGACAAAACCGAGGCTGGCGAATGCCTCGCCTGCAAAACCGTACTCGTCTTTGTTGCCGTCCCTAAAACCGCCGCCGTACCCAAAAACCAAGATTCCCTTGGCGGGCGTTTTCGGCACGTACACGTCCAGCATTTGCCGCCAGTAACTTCCGTAACGGAAATCCTCGAGTTTTGTAACGTTTTGCATGTCCGTCGCGTGTGATAGCACTGAAAGCCAGTTTCCAGCTTCAGATTTGGATTGGTTGATTGGCGCACAGGCACTTAAAAACATCAGCAACAACGAAATCCACCACATGAATGGCATTCTGACGGGCTTTGATGATGGCATCAAACGATTCAGGTGAAATCAGGAATCTCGAGCAGCATCGCCTCGAGTTTTTTGGTGGTGTCGGCGTCCACGTCCAAGAGTGGCGCTCGAGGATATCCCGCGTGCAGCCCCAGAATGCGCATGACGGCTTTTAATCCTGGCACGCCAAAATCGCGGGTAACGGCGTAAGACATTGGGTTGCTGCGGCGTTGAATCTCGAGGGCGCTAGTTAGATCGCCAGCATTGAAGGCTTTCAGCAATGCGCCGAAGGCTTTTGGAATCACATTTGCGGCTGCTAAAATCGCACCCTGAGCGCCCACCGAAAGCGCTGGTAGTAGCGTCGGCGCGTTGCCAGTCAGGGTGTTAAAACCAACGGGGGTTTGGCGCAAAATTTCGGTTAAATTCATGATGTCGCCGCTCGAGTCTTTGATGCCCTGCACGTTCGGGTGCGCCGCAATTTTGCCCATCCAGGCGGGAGAATGCACGATGCCTGTGACTTGCGGAATGTTATACACGTACACGGGCAGACTCGAGGCGTCCGCCACGGCTTTAAAGTGCGTCTCGAGCGTGCTTGGGGTCATCGAGCCTTTGTTGTAAAACGGGGCGATCACCAACGCAGCCTCTCCTCCGACGCTTGCGGCAACTCGAGTGCGTTCTATTGTGGCTCGGGTACTTTCTGCCCCAGCACCAACGATCATGGGCTTATTGCTCCCAATCGCCTCTCGAGCGGCTTCGAGCACCATTAAGCGCTCCGATTCCTCGAGATACGACACTTCACCATTCGAGCCAAGAATCAAAAACCCGTCCACGTGCGGCTCGAGTTGCACGATCAGTTTTTGTAGGCTGTCCGTGTCCAGATCACCGTTTGGCTTGAAAGGCGTTGGCACGGGCGGAATAATTCCTTTGAACATAGCCTGGAGTTTACCAAGTTTTGAACCTCCAACCACAGGGTTTGTTAGACTCAACTATGCTCAATCGCCGCAATTTTATGGTTCAGGTCGGAATTCTCGCCTCTGGCAGCGTTTTAGGCTCGAGTTCCAATGCGCTCGAACCTGCCCTTGCCCAAACCGCCAAATTAGACACTCGAGCGCCCGATTTTCGGATTGCACACTTGACCGACATGCACGTGATGCCAGACGGGGTAATGTCGCTCAATGCCCAAGCTGGGTTTATCAAGGCGCTCGAGCACGCTCAAAATTTGAGCCGCAAACCAGACCTGATCTTGCAGGGTGGCGACGCAATCATGGACGCACTGCGCACTGGCAAAGGCGATGTCAAAGCGCAATGGGGGACGTTTCAGCAAGCGCTCGCCAAGCATTTGCACACTCCGATTCGTCATGCCATTGGCAATCACGATTGCTGGACTGGACCTGGCAGCAAAAACGACCCACTGTACGGCAAAGCTTGGGCGTTGCAGGAATACAAATTGAAAACACCCTATTATTCGTTTGACGCCGGAAACTGGCATTTCATCGTGCTCGATTCGACCAACTTGGCAACCCAAGACTCGCACGGTTACACGGCAAAACTTGATGAAGTGCAATTCAAATGGCTCGAGAATGATTTAAAAAGCACTTCTGCAACCCGTCCGGTGCTGATCATGTCGCACATTCCTATTTTGGCAGTCAGTCCGTATTTAGACGGCGACAACGAAATCACTGGCAATTGGGTTGTCCCAGGCGCATGGATGCACATTGACGCGAGACGACTCAAAACCCTATTTGCCGCGCACAAAAACGTGCGGTTGTGCCTCAGTGGACATATTCACTTGCAAGACAGTGCGGTTTACAACGGCGTCACTTACGCCTGTAACGGTGCGGTGTGCGGTAATTGGTGGCGTGGCAATTACCAAGAAACCAAACCAGGTTATGCCATTGTGGACTTGTACAACGACGGGACGTTCAATCTCGAGTATGTTCAATACTCCTAACTTTTATTCGGCACTCTCGCCTCAGCAAAAGTCGCCATTTCACTTAAGGTTCTGGCTGCCGCCTCGAGCACGGGCATGGCAAGTAATGCCCCCGTGCCTTCGCCAAGCCGCAAACCGTAATCAAACAGAGGCTCGAGTTTTAAGTGCGTCAGTTGAATTTTATGTCCTGGTTCTTGGGAAACGTGGGATGCGCTTAAATATTCTTGTACCGTGCTCGAGATTGCACACGCAACCAACGCCGCCGCACCCGCGATAAACCCGTCAACAATTACAGGGACTTTGGCGCGAGCGCCTTGCAGCATGACACCGACCATTGCGGCAATCTCGAGTCCTCCCATCACCTCGAGCGCTGCCAGTGCATCGTCGGGTTCGAGTCCCGCTTCTCGAGCGTTGTCAAGCACCAGTTCGATGATTGAGATTTTTCTCGAGAGGGTCACCACGTCAATACCCGTGCCGCGCCCAGTCACTTCAATCACGTCTTTGCCCGTTAGCCATGCAGTCAAGGCAGCGCTGGGCGTGGTGTTGCCAATGCCCATGTCGCCTGCCGCCATCAGGTTCGCCCCGTTTTCAATCGCAAGTTTAGCGGCGTTTGCACCTGCCAAAATCGCTTGTGCCGTCTCGAGTTGCGTCATGGCAGGTTCTTTGGCAATGTTGCCCGTGCCGCGTCTGACTTTGGTTTTGATTAAATCTGCGTGGTCTGGCAGGTCGGCATTCACACCAACGTCCAGCACGAAAACTCTTGCATTTACGACTCGAGCGATGGCGCTGACTGCCGCGCCTCCAGCCAAAAAATTTTGCACCATCGCGGGTGTCACCTCGCTTGGGTAAGCGCTGATGCCCTCTTTGATGACCCCGTGATCGCCCGCGCAAACAATCACGGCTTTACCCGCAATCACGGGTTTTTCAGTACCGTAAATTCCTGCCAGCCAAACACTGATGTCCTCGAGCTTGCCCAGCGAACCTGCTGGTTTGGTCAGTTGGGCTTGACGTACCGTTGCCCTGTCTCGAGCGCTTTGGTCTATGGGCGCGATGCTGTCAATAAGCTGCTGAAGTTGTTCGATTTCGTTCATGTTTTCAGCTTAACAGTCAGCTTCGCGGTAGAATAGGGTGTGAACAACGACTTACCACTACGCTTAACTTTTGTGCGCCATGCTGTGACCGATTGGAATCTCGAGGGACGCTGGCAAGGTTGGAGCGATGTGCCTTTGGGTGAGGCTGGACGCGTTCAAGCCGCATCGTTGCGAACCAAATTGAGTGCCATCAATTACGATCTCGTGTTCAGTTCCGATCTTTCCCGAGCGATTGAAACCGCGACCCTGGCAGGGTTTGAACCGACGCTCGAGCCTCGCCTGCGTGAAATCCATTTTGGAGAAATCGAAGGCAAAACCAATCAAGAGGTTCAAGCCCATCCTGGTTTCAGAACTTGGCTTGCAGACCCAATGCACACCAAAATTGAAGGCGGCGAATCGTATTTTGATCTTCAGGCTCGAGCGTTCGATTGGCTCGAGAGCCTGCCCGAATCGGGCGAAATTCTGGCGTTCACACACGGCGGCGTGGTTCACACGCTCGTTCCAAAATTGCTCGAGACGACAACCTTTGCAGGTCCTCGCTGGTGGCGCTTTCAAGTGCTTCACGCTTCCATCACCAAACTCGAGCGTTGGAGAATGCCCAATGGTCAATTTGCTTGGACGTTAACGGGTTTGAACGACACCACGCACCTCGAGAATGTTTTTGCTGAAAAGTAATTTAGATTTTGAATAATTTAATTTACAAATAACCATAAGGGGCAGGATTCCAATCTCTCAAGATAGCACCAAATCTCCCTTCTCCCGCAGGCGGGAGAAGGGTTGGGGATGAGGGTGGGGAGCACAATTATTATTTTTCGATACGTTCGAGCTTCCGATTATTTCAACTTCAACGATAACCCCGCCACCAGCAAATACGCTTCACTCGAGGCAGCGGCAACCGTTTGATTTGCCCGTCCGAGCACATCTCGAAAAAGCCGTCCCAGTGGATACTCTGGCACAATCCCAGAACCAACTTCATTGCTGACCACAATCAATTTTAAATCTCGAGTCTTGGCAGTCTCGAGTGCATTTTGAATCCGTTCCGAAATTTCTGTTTCAGTTTTATTCTCAAGCATCAAATTGGAAACCCACAAACTGAGGCAATCGAGAATGATCACTCGAGTTTGAACCTGCGTGAGTGCGGTTTTGACATCAATTGGCGCTTCGATGGTTATCCAGTCTTGGGGGCGCTCGAGTTGATGTTTGGTGATGCGTTCGGTCATTTCCGCGTCGAAGGCTTGGGCGGCGGCAATGAAGGTCACAGGTTGAAACGTGGCTCGAGCGAGGTTGAGCGCAAAGGTGCTTTTACCTGACCGTGCGCCGCCAGTCACAAAAATAAGGCTCATACAAATGCCGCAATCAAAATTGTGGTTTCGCAAAGTTCGACGACACTGCCGTAAACGTCGCCACCGATACCGCCTCCAAGTCTTCGGGCGGCAAAACTCGAGACGACCAGTGCCGTTACGATAGCAACAATTGCGCCTTTTGGGTTGAGCAAAATTGCGGGAATGGCAATCAGCAGTCCAACTTGCCAGTTGCCCTCTCTGGCGCGTGCGCCAAGGCTTTCGGCTCGAGCGGCAGGGAAGAGATTCATGGGGATCAAGAGCGCGGCTCGAGCGAGAACGGGTGTGGTGATGATGGCGAGCAGGTTTGGTTGGGCGCTTAGGGCACTCCATTTGGTCAGGAGTTGCATCACACCGACCGCCAAGCCAAACGCGCCAATGTGAACATCCGAAAGGATTCTCAGACGCTCTGTGGGGGTCTTGGTGGCGAGCACGGCGTCCGAAGCGTCAACGAGTCCATCAAAGTGCAACATGCCCGTTAAACCCAGCCACAGTGCAAGCTGGAGGGCAGCAGCAACACCCGTCGGCAAGCTCGAGGTCAGCCAGACCATCAAACCGAGCAGCAAGCCGAGCGTCCAACCCACGGCGGGATAGTAGCCACTGGCGTTGGCAAACTCGCCATCTTTGATTTCGCCCACATGTGGGAACGGCAAAGTGGTTAAAAAAGTGTGTGCCAGGTGCAAACCGCGCCAGATCGAATTCATATGCCTCGAGCAAGCATTTTAAGCTCGCATTCTGGTGCGGCGTTCGGCTTCCATCGCCCGTTGCAAATCGCCACATTGTTTTGCCAGAATCAGTTGTTGCTCAGGCAAGGCTTTGGGAATCTGAGATTTTAACGCCGCCAATTCTTGACGCAGCGTATCCTCGCGTTGCCGAGATGAAATTTGGACCACCGCAAAATCTTCTTCGTCAATCTCGAGGGTTTGATCGGGCGCGGTAAACACGCCTTCAAACAACATGCTGGCTTCGGGACGACCTATGAAATGCTCGAGAATCTGTTGGCTGCTGGTCGCCGTGCGTGCCACTTCGATCAGTTCGGCAACCAATGGGTTTTCAAACATCGCTTCACCGTCGAGTTTGGCGGTCAAACCAGGGTTTTGCACCAACAACTTGGCTAGCCTGATCTCGTCGCCGCCGCTCGAGCGCGAAAGTCCGCTCATTTGCATTCGGTCAATGTTTTGCCCTTTGGGGCGGTTGGCATTTAAAAACTGGTCAAGCATTTTAGGCTCGAGTTGCAAGCGATCTTCAACCAAGCGCCGCAACTCGAGCGCCACTGGATCAAAGACTTCTCTGGGGCGAAGTGCGGGTAAAAGTGCTTGAAGCACGCCACGCTTGCCGTCAAGAGTGTTGGCATCAAATTTCTCGAGCGCGGCGTTCAAGCGAAATTCAACCTCGGTCACGCCGCTTTTCAAGGCTAGCTCGAGGTCACTTTTTCCACCAGCCAGCAAGATATCGGCAGCATCTTTACCCCCTGGGGCAATCACAGCACTGACCAGGAACATTCGCCCGATTTCTTGATCGAGTCCCGCCAAAGTTGCGCGTTGTCCTGCCGCGTCGTTGTCAAACAGCAACTCGAGTTTGCGCACGCCTTGACGTACCAGCAAGTGCGCATGGTCTGGGGTCAGCGCCGTGCCGAGGCTTGCGACAGCACCTGTCAAGCCGTGTTGGTGCATGGCAATCACATCCATGTAACCCTCGACCACCACCGCGTTGCCAGTCTCTTGAATGTGCTTGCGGGCTAACTCGAGACCGTAAAGCGTATCGTGTTTTTTGAAAATTTCAGTTTCGGGTGAGTTTAAATATTTTGGCTTAGAATCATCCAGCACACGTCCACCAAAAGCAACAATGCGCCCGAGATAATCTTTAATTGGGAACATCACTCGCCCGCGAAAACGGTCATAAATCCGTCCAGTGTCTTGGGCTTCAGCCAGCAATCCAGCCTCGAGCAATTCGCGCTCGTTCAAACCTCGAGCTTTGGCATGTTTGAGCAGGTTATCGAATCCTACTGGGGCATAACCCAAATTAAACATTTCGATGCTTGCATCGGTCACGCCGCGCCGTTGTAAGTAGGCAAGTGCCTCGGAGTTGGGCAATTGCGTTTTAAAATATTGTGCCGCCAAGGCGTTCACTTCAAACAAATCGCGTTTGCGTTTGTCCTGCACGCCAGATGTTGGCTCGAGCGCAACCCCAGCTTTGGCGGCAAGTTTCTCGAGCGATTCTCGGAAGGTGATTCCTTCAACCAGTTGCACAAATTTGAAGACATCGCCGCCGGTTTTGGTCGAAAAACAGTAAAAAAGCTGCTTGGCGGTATCAACATAAAAACTAGGGGTTTTTTCTTTACTGAAGGGTGAAAGTCCTTTAAATTTATTTGCTCCTGATGGTTTCAACGCCACGTATTCCGCGACGACTTCGCGGATGTCTAAACGTTGGCGTATCTCTTCTTTCATCAGAAAAACCTCAAATTACGACAATTATGTACAGCAAAAACCACTGCAAGCTCAGCTCGAGATCATGCTCAAGAAAAGTCATTCTATCCTTTTTCAAAACTGGGCGCATGAAGACCGCGAAGTCTAAACCCCAAGCCAATTTGGCGTAAAAATGCTGTTCTAGACAGGCAATATTTCTTAGCCTGTGTGCCAGACGAATGGATTCAAAAAGAACAAAGGAGAGCAATTTTAGCCCTCCTCTGTTAACCGAGTTTTGCTTGTGGTTACCTGCTCGAGGCGTCCCAAACACCGCGTTTGACGGCGGTTTCCTCGAGTTGGCGCATCACTTCATTGCCGTCGCGCCAATGGAGCGCGTTTAAATCAGCGATAGATTTCTTTAAGATTTTAGAACTTGCCTCGAGCAAACGATTCTCGAGTGATTCGTCACGCAAGTTAAAGAGTTTGCTGCCAATTGCCATTAAGCGGCGCACCTTGGATTCGGAGAACAAATCCTCGTCGGTGATTGCACTGTGATCGTATTCTTCTAGTCCGTCGTCTATGTCAAGTTCCGCGCTTGGACTCCGAGTTTGTTGCGGCGCAACTGGCGTTTCAGGCTCTAGATTCTGCGGTTTTCGTTTGTTGGTTGGTGCGCCCAGTTGTGATGCCGTGCCAACGGTGGCTCGAGCGGCGGCGGGCAAACTCGAGATGGCAGTTTGCGCATTTTTTGGCGTAGTTTGCGGGGTGTCCACCACCCTCGGCTCGAGGTTGGCTTCAAGTTCATCAAATTCTGTGGTGAATTGCGTGCCAAAACCGAGCATTCCAAGGGCGCGTCCAACCGCTCCAGTCGAGGCTTTTTCGATAAAGTCTGGGAAGTGGGTTTTGTCTTCGCGTTTGTACGCTCTGGCTGACTTAACTACTGCACCCAGTTTGTCGTGAATGCTAACAATGGCCAAGCAGACGGCGTAAGTGTCCTCGAGCTTAACAATTTCGGTGTGAATCGTGAAGTTTTCTTCTTTCTCGTTTAACCACAATAACCTTGCAGCTACGGGTAAATAGTCTTTGCTTCCGAGCTTAATTAAGTAGTCTCGAGGGTCAAATGCTGGCATGTCGTTCCTCCTGTTCGAATCCCGGCGCGGCGTGTCGGCTTATTTTTGTGGTGTTTGAGTTGTCGTCTTGATGGTTTGGTTGCCTGGTTCGTGGTTTCATCCTAATCTCTCCTATTCTGTTAGAGACAGAATATCATACTTCATATCCAAGCATTTGCAAAATTCTATTGAGGTCTTCGGGGCTGTGATAATACAACTCCAGTTTGCCCTTGTTCTCCCCTACAATTCGGACTTTCGTCCCCGAATAGCGCGACAACTCCAGCTCGAGTTGACGATGAATTCGTGGCTTGGCTGCGATGGCTGTAGCAGTTGTTCCATTTGCCATTGTGTTTTCGGAACTGCGCTTCAGGGCTTCAGTCTGGCGCACATTGAGGTCATTGCTCAGCACTTGCTCGAGCGCCCAGTCGCGGTGTTCCTCTTGAATGCCCAAGATGGCTCGGGCGTGACCCGCCGAAATAGTCCCCTCTTCGAGAGCTTGTTGGGCATTTTGGCTTAGACTTAAAAGTCTCAATGAATTGGTCACGGTGCTTCTGGCTTTGCCGACCGCCTGTGCAGCCTCGTCTTGGGTTATGCCAAACTCGAGCAGATTTTTATAGCCTCGAGCTTCTTCCAATGGATTGAGGTCTTCGCGCTGAAGATTTTCGATCAATGCAATTTCGAGGGTTTCTTGATCTGAAAACTCGCGCACAATCACCGGCACCTCTTCGAGTCCGGCAATTTGTGCGGCTCGAAAGCGCCGTTCGCCGGCAATAATCTCGTATTTTTTGCCCTTGGTGCGCACCAGCAATGGTTGCAGTATTCCTTTTGCTTTAATGCTGGCTGCCAATTCCTCGAGTGCTGCCTCGTCAAAGTTGGTTCGTGGTTGTTCTTTGTTGGCAATCAGGTCTGAAATGGCGACTTTATTGGTTTGATTTGTGGTCGTTTTGGGCAAAAGTGCGTCCAAGCCGCGTCCCAAGGCTCCCGGTTTCTTAGAGTTTTTGAGCACGTTGCATCACCTCTTCTGCCAGACGCCGATATGCGCCTGCGCCATTTGACATTGGGGCGTATTGATTGATGGTTTTTCCGTAGCTTGGCGCTTCCGATAATTTGACATTTCTGGGAATAACCGACCAAAAGACCTGTTCTCCAAAGTGTCGGCGCACGTTCTCTTCCACCTGTTGTGCCAGATTGGTTCGACCATCGAACATGGTAATCACTATCCCTAAGGTTTTAAGTTGCTTATTTAATGCCTCTTTGACACGGTCTATCGTCTCCAGCAAGCCTGCCACCCCTTCAAGGGCATAATATTCGGCTTGCAATGGCACAATTAAACCGTGTGATGCCACCAACGCGTTTACCGTTAATGCGCCAAGGGACGGCGGTGCATCGATCAGCACAAGGTCGAAACCTTTTAAATTGGCAAGCTTTTCTTGTAATCGATTTGGATGCTCATTTAGTTCAATGCTGGCACCCGCCAAATCCGAACTCGAGGTGAGCAAATACAGGTTTTTTTGTTCGGTCGCGACGATTGAAGCCTCAATTTCTGCGTCCCCACTGAGCACTTCATAAATTCCCGACTCGGATTCTCGGATTCCTAGCCCGCTCGAGGCGTTTCCTTGTGGGTCCAGATCGATCACCAAGACTTTTCGTTTCCCCATAGCCAAGTATGCTGCCAGGTTGATGGTTGAAGTTGTCTTTCCAACTCCACCTTTTTGATTGACAATGCTGAGTATTTTCACCCTTGACCTCCGTGTACGATCACAATGGTTGCGTTTTGATCCAATTTTTCGGTTTTGTATGACAAAACACTGGTTATTTTTTGGATTTCTGCAATTTCGTGCTCGAGTTTTTCGCCCTTGTTGCTTATGATAACCCAAGTTGGTGTTAGCGCGTTTTGGCATAATTTGTAGAGGTGCGCCAAGGTTCCAACGGACTGCGCTGTGACCGCATTAAATTTTTGGATTTTAATTTGTTTGACATCACCGTGAAAAACTTGAGTGTTTGTGATCTTTAAAGTACTGACCACCCGCTCGAGAAATGCCGCTCGTTTTTGCCTGATTTCACAAAGCGTGATGTTAATATCCGGTCGCAGAATCGCCAGTGGAACACCTGGTAATCCCACCCCCGACCCAATATCGAGTACATTTGCCGACTCCGGTATCAGTTCGACATATTTTTTGCTGTTTTCAATGGCAATATGAAATTTTTCGAGCATTTTAGGCGAGCTGAGGTCTAGGGTCTTTGAATACAACTTCACCAATTCGCTGTATTTTTCGAGCTGCTGTTGTTGATTCATGATGTTTGCCCCTCGATCTCTGACGGTAGTGGTGGCAGCTTTGCTTGGTGTTTTTTCCACCATTCGATAAATTGTAGGCGTTTTTTGCAATAGGGGAGATGTTGATAAAAGATTTCTACTGCTCTCCAAAGGGCAGGTCCTCTTAGCATCAGTACAAAGTATTTTCGATCGCTGTGATTGTATGGACCATAAATGACCCCACCTATAACTTTTGTTAAACGTTGTAACGGTTCAGGATTTTCTTCATGCAACCGAAATTGAAATGATGGTTGTTGTCGATCTGCGGTAAATGACCCTTCCGCAACCGTAAGTCCGATTAGGTATCCAAGATCAAATTCTGGTGTTGGCATACTTATGTTTACCAGATAAACAGTTTCACGTGCAACTTATTCCTGGTTTATGTTTACCAGATAAACAGTTTCACGTGAAACACCTACCGAGGTATTTATCGCAATAGTTGATTCATGCGTGCTGGACAGCGTACATCGCATATCTCAAATTCGTTTCACAGTGGCTTAGTGTTAAGACTGCAAGTTCATGTTCGAAGGTTTAAGATGGGTGCTCGAGTCAATCGGGGAGGCAGTAATTGTGAGTCAGTTGGATATTTGGGAAAACATAAAAGATTACGTGAAACGCAACATCACCGATGTCGAATACCACACCTGGTTTATGCGGGTAAAACCGATTGGTGTTGAAAGCGGCACGTACATGATTGGCGTACCCAATTCATTTGCCGCCGACTGGCTAAAGCAGCATTACCTTGGTTTGCTCGAGGAGGCTTTAAGGCACCTTGGGGCGGCAACTCCAAAAATTGGTTTCAGAGTACTGCCCAGCACTCAAGAAGCCGTGCTCGAGCCAGAGCCGAAATCAAAGCAAGCAGCGACCCCTGCCGACAACGGTCGAGCCAAACTCAATATCAAATACACTTTTGAAAAGTTTGTGATTGGACCCAATAACAATTTCGCTCATGCGGCAGCCCTGGCGGTTGCCGAACAGCCAGGTAAGGCGTATAACCCATTGTTTTTATACGGCGGCGTCGGACTTGGCAAAACCCACTTGATGCACGCCGTCGGACATTCAGTCGCCGAGCGTTTTCCAAACCTCAGAATTGAGTACATTTCGACCGAAACCTTCACCAATGACCTGATCAACTCGATTCGCGAAGACAAAATGACAAGTTTTAAAGACCGATACCGAAACGTTGACCTGTTGATGGTCGATGATATTCAGTTTATTGCCGGCAAAGAGAGTACCCAAGAGGAGTTTTTCCACACCTTCAA
>JANMUC010000161.1:0-5954 GCA_031391225.1 Deinococcales bacterium | reverse complement strand
TCAGTTTGAGCGAGTGCAATGGCTTCGCATTTGAATTCGGCGGTGTAGGTTTTGTATTTGGACATTTTCTGCTTTCATGTCTCGGAACTTGATGTCCACTAAATCTTAGTCGTTTCAGAGGGTGACGAGCCTAAGGCGAGTCGGGTGAGGGTGGGCTTCAGGTGCGGCAACTTTATTTTGTCGGGTTGGCTTTAATGTAATCCTGATTGGCTTTGGTCAGGAATGCAGCCCATTCTTTAGCGGCTTGCTCGGCGGTTTTTTGCCCCAATAGCACTTGCTGATAACCATTCAGGGCAATGGTGCTGAAGAATTCGCCCAGTTGGGGCAGGTACAATGGGTATTGCACGGGCACGTAACGGTTGGTGTTGTTGACTTCGGTAAACCAGCCTTTAAAGACCGAATCGCTGTAGGCGGCGTCTTTGTCAGCGCCTTTGTAAATCGGCAGAATGCCAATAAAGTTCGCCCATTTGAGGTTGTTCTTTTTGGCGATCAAGAACTGCGTCAGTTTCCAGGCGGCTTCTTTGTTTTTGCCGCTCGAGAACATTGACCAGCCCGCAGTGCCGTATTTGACGAAGGCTTTGCCATTTGGACCGACTGGCATTGGGGCGACATCAAAATTGCTTGCCCCAAGTTGGTCGCGGATGCCGAGCAGGGCGTCGGGGTCTTGGTCGAGCATGGCGCAGTTGCTCGAGGCGAAACCTGAAACGATTTCGTTGAAGCCCCAGTTGACGCTGGCTTTTGGTGCGCCGCCCGATTTGTAGAGGTCTGCCATAAATTGAATGCCTTTGATTGCGCCTGGCGAATCAAAGGTGCTTTTGCCGTCTTTGTCGAACCATTCAGCGCTGCCCATAAAACCGCTCATGAACGAGAACACGCTGTCAAAGCTGCCTCGAGAACCGCGCAGGCAATAGCCGTAGCGGTTGCTGCCTGATTTGCTGATCTTGGCTGCAAACTTGGCAAAATCATCGAAGGTGCGCGGCGCAGTTTTTAAGCCTGCATCTTTGAACATGACTTTGTTGTAAAACATGCCACGCACGTAAAAACCGTAGGGCAAAAAGTACATGGTGTTCTTGTAGGCTTTTCCGAATGAAAGGGTGGGTTTGTTGAAATCCTTGGCATCTTTAAAGTTTTTTAGGTACGGGTCTAGATTCTCGAGCGCTCCAAGGCTGCCGTACAATCCCAGCCAATTCTCGGAGATTTCGGCAACGTCTGGAGCTTGTCCACTTTGCACCAGGTTTAAAAGTTTTTGATACGATTCCGCCCACGGCAACGAGATCAATTCGACTTCAATGCCTGGATTGGCGGCTTTAAAATCTTTGAGGATATCGTTCAGAACCACGGTGCGAGGTTCGGCGGTAATCACTTCGACCAGACGCAATTTAATTGGTGCTTGGGCTTGACTGATGCTGACCAAACCGGCGATTCCTGCCACCGTCAGAATTCCTGCACTTAACTTTGCATACTTGTTCATGTTTATCCTCTCTTTACTCGAGCGACAAATACCTACCAGCACCGCCTGTTAGGAAGAACACCACCCCCTCAAAATAGAATCAGCAAATTCACTCGAGTCAGAAACGCGGCAATACTTTGACGAGGCTCGAGTTTAAAGATCACCGCTTTTCAAGCTTTTAAAAATCGATCTCTGATTTGGAACGCCTTAAGGTCATGTGACAAGCAAGAATTGTGAATGCTGACCTGATCGTATACCTTGGCGTAATTGGGTGTCAATCAAACATCAAAGCGTTTTCAAGCACAGCTCGAGCAATCTGAAGTTGGAGTTTCTCGAGATGAAAAAATTCTTGGAACGTTTTTGCTCGAGCCAGCGTAATGTTCACCATGATTGTTACCACCGCAAATGACCTGTCAGGCTACAAAATCACCCGTCAACTCGGTGTCGTGCGGGGCATCACCGTGCGTTCGAGAAGCATACTGGGCAATATCGGCGCGGGTTTTCAAGCACTGTTTGGTGGCAACATCACGTTGTTTACCTCGCTTGCCGAAAAAACCCGAGAAGAGGCTTACGAATTGATGGTTGACCACGCCAAAATTCGCGGTGCGAACGCGATCATTGCCATGAGCTACGACGCGAACGAAATCATGGATGGCATTACTGAAGTGCTGGCGTATGGCACAGCCGTGGTGGTCGAACCGGTCAGCGCCTCATCGTAACTCGAGGTTTTTTTGACTGATCAATACTCTGGAAACTTTTCTCCTCAACCTCAAAAATTCACTGTCATTGAGGGCGCAGCAAGCGACCCAAGCCCGTTAGGTGCATTTTTAGGGTCAAGAAGCAGCGCCCCTACAAACCTAAGATGCGTGATAAACGCGAATTAGCAAAACGTTCCGAACTATATGACGGATAAGACTTTTCAAAATGCTTTTCTAGGGTTCAAAGTCATTGTTCGTCCCGACCTTAACCCGTTAGACTCGAGTCATGAATTTCGCGGATTTGTTTGTTCTCGCGCAACGTGGTCTGCTCCGCCGTCCGGTCAGGACGTTTTTGACGGTGCTGGGCATTGTTGTGGCGGTGGCGTCAATGGTCATTTTCTTGAGTTTGGGCGAAGGCTTTAGACGGGCGCTCGGGGCTGAAATCGGCAATGTTGGACCCGATTTACAGGTCACCTTGGCGGGCAATGAAAGCTCGAGCGTCTTTGGCAGTCCGATCCCTGACGTGCCGCTCGAGAATGCGGCGCGTTTCGAGGCTGTCGCGATTGAGCTTGGCATCAAGCAAGTGATTCCGTACATTTTGACGGCTCGAGGAAGTTTTTCTGGGCAGGGCTATTTGATCGGTGGTTATCCGTTCGAGCGCGTGCCACTTTCAGACATTTACCCGAATTTAAAGTTGCTCGAGGGTCGCCTTTTTACTCCAGCCGATTCACTCGAGAATGTGGCGGTTGTTGGTGCGGCGGCGGCGAAGAATGCAAGTCTTAAACTGGGTAGCGTTTTGCGTTTAAACCGTGATGTCAGTTTTAAAGTGGTTGGGATTTTGAAAAAGGGAGACGGGTTCACAGATTCGTTTATTTTCGTGCCATTTAACGCCCTGGCGAAAGGCATTGGGATTGCCAATCGCGCCACTGGAATTGCCATTAAACTCAACGATGCTGGCGATGCCCGTAAAGTGGCTACCGCGCTCAATGCACGATTTACGGATTTGAACGCCAAAACCCAGGGTGATGTTTTAAGCATTCTGGACAAAGCCATTGCGATTGGCGATGCGTTTCGTTTTGGCATTAGCCTGATTTCGTTGATCGTCGGCGGTCTTGCCGTGGCAAACACGGTCATGATGGGTGTTTACGAACGAACCCGAGAATTTGGTGTGATTCGCGCAATCGGGGCAAAACCAAGTTTTGTCTTTAGCCTGGTGGTGCTCGAGAGTATGATGCTGGCATTGATCGGTGGCGCTGGTGGCGTGCTGGTCGGTTACTTGGGTTCGTTCGTGGTCAATTTTGCTGTGCGCGATTTGGTCAGCGTGGCAATTGCGGCTGTGACCTTGCGTCTGATTTTACTGGCGGTTGGTGTGGCGGCGGTGCTCGGTTTGTTCGCGGGTTTACTGCCCGCCAGAACCGCCAGCAAGCTCGTGATTACCGAAGCCCTGGGAAGGAATTAAGCACCTGTGAGCACCATTTTGCAAGCCAACGATATTTCCAAAGTCTATCCGAGCGGCGAAGACACCGTGACCGCCCTCAACCATTTATCACTCGAGTTTGATGCGGGTCGTATCACCGCGATTGTCGGTCCGAGCGGTTCTGGCAAAAGTACCCTGCTTAATTTACTGGCAGGTTTTGATGTTCCCTCGAGCGGCAGTGTAGAGCACAATGGCAACAGCATCACCGCCATGCCTGAAACAAAGTTAGCCAGTTACCGCTTGGCGCATTTTGGTTTTATTTTTCAAAATTACAATTTGATCAGCATTTTGAACGCCCAAGAAAACGTCGAATTGCCACTGTCGCTGGCGAACGTGCCGCGTCTCGAGCGTACCAAACGCGCCAAAGAATTACTGTCTCGAGTTGGGCTGGGCAAACGCATCACCCACCGTCCAAATCAACTTTCGGGCGGCGAGCAACAACGTGTCGCCATTGCCAGGGCGCTGGCGACCAATCCCAGCGTGATCTTTGCCGACGAACCCACGGGCAACCTCGACAGCGCTACGGGTTCTGGGATTCTTGAGCTTTTAACCGGACGACAAGAGGGTTCTGAAGCCCGAACTTTGATTTTGATCACGCACGATATGGAAGTGGCGGCTCGAGCGGATCGGATTGTCAAAATTAGGGATGGCAGGTTGGATTCAAGCGTTTGATTCACTCATCGCGGCGCGAAGAATTTCGATGGTGTGAAGCACTGGTAAATTGTGCCCCAGTCGCTCGAGGTGTGTTTTAAGTTGGGTGAGACAGCCAATATTTCCGCTAGCGATAGCTTGAGCGCCCGATTCGATGACCGCTTTGGCTTTGCGCGTTCCCAATTCCCTGGCAATCTCGGGTTGTTCAATGTTGTACGTTCCCGCCGAGCCGCAACAAATTTCAGGGTCGGCTAACTCGAGTAGCGTTAAATTTTCGATGCTCGAGAGTAAGCTTCGGGGTTGAGTTCGGATTCCTTGAGCGTGCGCCAAATGGCAAGCGTCGTGATAGGCGACTTTAAGAGGATTCTCGAGTTTTAACGGCGTGACCAAACCGAGTTCTGCCAAGAAAACACTGACATCTTTGACGCGTGCTGCCAACTCTCGAGCCTTGCTTCCTTCGGGTTCTCCAGCGAACAACAAACCGTATTCGTGAATCCCAGAACCGCAACCTGCCGCGTTTGTAATGACGGCATCAACATCGTCTGGGAAAACATTCAGATTTTTTCTGGCAAGCGCTCGAGCCTCCTGCTGTTGCCCTGTGTGCATCAGAATTGCGCCGCAACAACCTTGGGCTTTGGGAATAATTACCTCCACCCCGTTTCGTGACAGCACCTCAAGCGTCGCACGGTTGATCTCGGGTGCGAGCACCTGTTGGGCGCACCCCGCCAGCAGCGCCACCCGAGCGCGGCGTGTGCCAATGGCGGGAACAAATTCGGGCAGTTCGTAAGTCTTTGGCAGTGTATCTGGTAAAAGTTCGAGCATGGCTTGGATGGGTTTGGGAAGCCACGGTTTCAAAGGTTTTCCAAAACGCCCCAAGCTTGCCGCCAGTCGAAACCGCTTGGGGTGTGGCAGGGTGCTCGAGATTAAGATTTTCGTGATATTTTTCAACTCGAGTTTGTTGGTTTGACCCAGTGCCCGAAATGGCGCGAGCAATTCGCCGTACTGCACCCCGCTCGGACAGGCGGTGACGCACGCCAGACAGCCCAAACAACGATCAATGTGCTCGCTTGCCTCTGCCATCTGAAGGTTTCCCTCGAGCACTTCTTTCATTAGCACAATCCGCCCACGTGGCGAGTCCATCTCCTCGCCCAAAACGCGGTAGGTTGGACAAGTTGGTAAGCAGAATCCGCAATGCACGCAGGCTTCAACCGCCTTAGCCATTGCAATTCCTTGAGCGCCGTATTTCTCGAGTGGAATGTTATGTTGCATTAAATTTCCTCTCCACATCAAAGGTATTCAGTACACGCTCGAGCATCACGCCACCAACTTGTTTTCCCAGTAAAACTCGAACCGTATTTCCGCGCAGCACCAAACCTGAAAGCCCAAGCTCGAGCAAGATGGCATCAAGATTCTCGAGTGAATCCGTCCATTCCAGCCAACACAAATTGCCGCTCGAGATGTAACGCGTTCGTCCGTGTTCTAAAATTTTTGCCTCAAGTGCTGGGATTTTGCTGGTGGTGAGGGGAATTTTTACCAGTGCCGAGTTTGGTTTGACCCACAAGAATTCTCGAGCCTCGTGCCAAATATCAGCATCATCTAACGTCACTTGTCCCTCGAGTCCAAGAAACTTTTGAAGGTCCTCAAGTCGGGATTCCAAAGCATCAATAACGCCACCAAT
>JANMUC010000155.1:0-2897 GCA_031391225.1 Deinococcales bacterium | reverse complement strand
CACGAGTTGCGCTGGCAGGATTTGTTCGCTGCCAGGAATTTCTTTGGGAAACACGCGCCCGTTGTCTCCTTTAACCCACTCGACCTTGACAATATGAATTTCTTTGACGTATCCGTTGTCGTCGCCAACAAAACGTTTGGCGGTGACGGTGTACTGACGCGGGTCGTCGCCGTGAAGCGCTTTGTACTCTTCTTGTCCGTAATCGAGTTTGTATACTTTGGGCCATTCGGGCCAGGGATTGTCTTTTTGACGGCTGTCGTGAGGACGATCCATAATCTCGAGTTGCGTTAGGTTGTTGCAGCCGTGACGCAAGGATGTGCCGACGCAGTCGGTTCCGGTGTCGCCACCGCCAATCACGATCACGTCTTTATCATGTGCCGAAATCAGTGCGCCGTGACCATTGCGTTCTTCCCACGGAACGAACGCGGGTGCGTCACCATCGAGAAGATTGCGGGTGTTGCCGTGCAAAAAGTTCATGGCAAAATGGATGCCTTTAAGCTCGCGTCCTTCAATCGGTAAATCTCGAGGTTTGGTCGCGCCACCGCACAGCACCACAGCGTCAAAATCATTGTGCAGTTTTTCGCTCGAGATGTCCTTGCCAATTTCAGTGCCAGTCACGAAACTCACGCCCTCGGCTGCCATCAAGTCCACGCGGCGTTGCACGGTGTGTTTATCGAGTTTCATGTTCGGAATGCCGTAAGCCAGCAGTCCACCGACCCGATTGGCGCGTTCATAAACGGTCACGTTATGCCCTACGCTATTGAGTTGCGCGGCAGTCGCCAAACCTGCTGGACCTGAACCGACCACCGCCACTTTTTTGCCCGTTCTCGAGGTTGGCGGTTGCGGCACGATCCAGCCCTCTTCAAAGCCTTTGTCGATGATCGCGCATTCAATCGATTTGATGGTCACGGCGGGGTTGTTCAGTCCCAAGGTGCAAGAACCCTCGCAGGGTGCAGGACAAACGCGTCCCGTGAACTCTGGGAAATTGTTGGTCTTTAACAGTCGTTCGAGGGCTTGTTTCCACAACCCTCGGTAAACCAAGTCGTTCCATTCTGGAATCAAGTTGTTGACTGGGCAGCCCGATGCCATGCCAGAAATCAGTGTGCCAGTGTGACAGAACGGAATACCGCAATCCATGCAGCGAGCCGCTTGATTTTGCAATTTGCTGTCTGGGGTATGCAAGTGAAATTCTGAAAAGTCCTTGACGCGCTCGAGTGGAGCGCGGTCAAGCGGCAACTCCCGATCAAATTCCATGAATCCTGTTGGTTTCGCCATTCGTCTGTCTCCTCGAGATTGAATAAATTCCTAATTAGCAGGAAGGGTGAACACAAAGTCATTGATACTGATTTAACGATTTAAGCTGCTAAATACGTACTTTTTGTCTGGGCAGCCATGATGCCACCCTCACCCGGCTTCTTGCCCATGACAGCAGCACCTTCTTGGTTTCAAGACGCACCTGACAGGCGAAACCGCTTCGGGCTTGGGGCGCTTGTTCCTCGCCACCCTCTCCCGCTTCGGGAGAAGGGTTGGGGATGAGGGTAGAAGAGCAATTGCTGCTTTTCGTGTTCAAGCGTTCCATCAGTTCCCGCTCACTCGAGCCACGTCGTTTTTGTTGATTTCAAAAGCTGCCATGACCGCTTCATCACCAGTCAAACCTTGTTGTTTGACGGCTTCAAAAGCTTCGAGCACACGCTTGTAATCTTTGGGCATGACTTTGACAAAGTGCTTGAGAGACGTTTGCCAGTTGCTCAAAACCCGTTCGGCAACCGCGCTTTTGGTGAATTGAAAATGACGCTCAAGCATGGTTTTCAGCGTCTCGAGGTCGGCGGGTTCGGTCATCGTCTCGAGTGCGACCATTTCTTGATTGCAATTTTCGGTGAATGCACCAGATTCATCGAGCACGTAAGCCACGCCGCCGGACATGCCCGCCGCGAAGTTGCGTCCTGTTCTGCCGAGTACGACCACGTTGCCGCCCGTCATGTACTCGCAGCCATGATCGCCCACGCCTTCGACGACAGCATTCACGCCACTGTTGCGCACGGCAAAACGTTCGCCAGCGATACCGCGAATGTAGGCTTCGCCACTGGTTGCGCCGTAGAGGGCGACGTTGCCGATAATAATGTTGTCCTCGGCGGCAAACGTGGACTTCAGCGACGGGTAAACAATGATCTTGCCGCCAGAAAGCCCCTTGCCGACGTAATCGTTGCCTTCGCCTTCAAGCTCGAGCGTCAACCCTTGCGGGATGAACGCGCCCAGGCTTTGTCCTGCCGAACCTTGGAAGTGCAATTTGATGGTGTCTTCGGGCAAGCCCTGAACCCCGTAACGACGGGTGATTTCGCTACCCAGCATTGTCCCGACCACGCGGTTGACGTTGCGAATCGGTAGCGTGGCTTTGACCTGATCGCCATCCTCGAGCGCGGGTTTGCAGAGGTCGAGCAAGAATTGTTTGTCGAGGGTTTTCTCGAGTCCGTGGTCTTGTTTGACCTGGCAGTAGACGCCAACGTCCGAGTCCACCTCGAGATTGTAAAGAAGTTGGGTGAAATCCAGTCCTTTGGCTTTCCAGTGGTTGATGGCGGGACGCATTTGCACTTTGTCCACCCGTCCGACCATCTCGTTGATGGTTCTGAAACCGAGTTGCGCCATCAGTTCGCGCATTTCTTGGGCGATAAAGCGCATGAAGTTGACCGCACTTTGCGGGTCGCCGTCGAACTTGGCACGCAATTCTGGGTTTTGGGTGGCGACACCAACGGGGCAGGTGTCGAGGTGGCAGACGCGCATCATGATGCAGCCCAAGGACACGAGCGGTCCAGTCGAGAAACCGAATTCTTCTGCGCCCAACAATGCGTCCCGCCATCAACCACTGGAAAGCCAAAGGACTGGATTTCACCCAACTTCTT
>JANMUC010000129.1:0-3704 GCA_031391225.1 Deinococcales bacterium | reverse complement strand
CGCTTCTTCACCTTCACACGCAATTCAACCGTGACCTGCCGTGGGAAAGCATTGACATGGATTTTATGAATTTGAACCAAGCCGCGCACGGTGATCGTGAGGCTGGTTTTTTGCACAGCCGAATGCGCCTCGGGCGCAAGGTCGTGGTCGGTCACTGGTCTGACCCCGAGGTGCAAGACCGTCTTGCCGCCTGGACTCGAGCGGTGCGCGGTTGGCACGATTTGCAGGGCGCGAAATTTGCTCGTTTTGGCGACAACATGCGAAATGTTGCCGTGACCGAAGGCGATAAGGTCGGCTTTGAAATGCGCTTTGGGGCGGCTATAAATGGCTACGGCGTGGGTGATCTGGTACATAAGGTCAATTCTGTTTCCGAAGCGGCTGTGGATGCCTTGTGCGCCGAATTTGAGCGTTTGTACGAGGTCGCTCGAGAGTTGCAAGCAGGTGGAAACCGTCATGAGGAATTGCGCGACGGCGCTCGAATCGAATTGGGCTTGCGGGCGTTTCTGGGGGAAGGCGGCTTTAAAGGCTTCACCACCAGCTTTGAAGACTTGCACGGTTTAAAACAACTGCCTGGTCTGGCGGTGCAACGCTTGATGGCAGACGGTTACGGCTTCGGCGGCGAGGGTGATTGGAAAACTGCAATTCTGTTACGCGCCATGAAAGTTATGGATGCAGGGCTGCCAGGTGGCACCAGCTTCATGGAGGATTACACGTACCACCTCAGTCCAAACGGACATCAAGTGCTTGGGTCGCACATGCTCGAGGTTTGCCCAACCATCGCGGATGCCAAACCCAAACTCGAGATTCATGCGCTTGGAATTGGCGGCAAAGCCGATCCAGTGCGTCTGGTCTTTAATGCCCACCCTGGTAGTGCCATCAATGCCAGCCTGGTGGACATGGGCAATCGGTTTCGTTTGATCGTCAACGAAGTCGAAGTTGTCACGCACCCAGAACTCCCCAAGCTGCCCGTGGCTCGAGCCGTCTGGGAATCCAAACCCGATTTCAAGACCGCCTGTGCCGCCTGGATTTACGCTGGCGGCGCACATCATACGGGCTTTAGTTATGGCGTGACCAGCGAGATTATGGAGGATTTTGCCGAGATCGCAGGCATTGAATTTGTGATAATTGATACCGATACCAGATTGCGTGAACTCAAAACTGAATTGCGCCAGAATGATTTGTATTACGCCCTGGCTCAAGGATTGCGGCAATAAAAATCGTTAACCGATTCTCAGAAACGCTCAATAAAATCACTCGAGCCAAGCTTAATTGCTGGCTCGAGTGTTGCGTGTAACACGCCAAACACTTTCAGATTTTCGTAAGTGCTACCGCCTGTGATATCATAAATCAATGGGAAAGCTCGAGAACATTCTGGTGAAATTTCGAGCCTTACCACCAGAAATACGGTTTACCGATGTTGCATGGCTACTGGTGGAATACGGTTTCGTTCAAGTTCGCAGCAAGGGAAGCCACCATCATTTTCGCAATCCAGACGGCAGAATTATTTCTGTTCCAAAAACCAAAGGGAAAATGGTCAAGTTAACGTATGTAAAATTGATCCTGAGTTTGCTTGAATTGGAGGCATGATGAACAAAAAACCGAAACGCCCAACGCTGGAATATTATCTTGGCTTGTCGTACCCGATTCAGATTTACCCAGAGGTAAGTGGTGGTTACACCGTCACCATCAAGGATTTACCCGGTTGTATCTCGCAAGGCGAAACCAAAGAAGAAGCCCTAAGCATGATCGAAGATGCCCGAATTGGCTGGCTCGAGGTTGCCTATGCGCACAAAGACCCAATTCCTGAACCACAGCTCGAGCCTGAATACAGTGGAAAATTGTTGCTGCGAATGCCGAAAAGTTTGCATCAACGCCTTGCTGAACGCGCGTTGCTCGAGGGTGTAAGTTTGAATCAATATGTCAATGTGCTTCTTGGCGAGGCGAACGCGCTGCATTCGCGGCAGTAAATCTCGAGCTTCAATGCCTGTAATGCTTGCTATACTCAGTCATCAACAACCGATATGGCGCTTCGTCTTCCACAATTTCTGGAAACCGTCCCACAGCCTCGAGAAAGAAATTATCGTTCGCGTCATCGTTGACCGTCGAAACCTCGCCTGCCAGCACCGCACCATCAAGCGCCCGAAACTGGTGGTACATGTAAGGCTCGAGCGTGATGCTTTCCCCAGGCTCAAGCAACACTGTTCCACCAGCCGCAACGGTGCGTTCGATGCCGTCGCAAGAAACCGTAATCGGTTGGTCGGTAAACTGGCTTTGTTTGTTTGCCCAGTGCAGCACAATCTCGAGCCTGCCGCCACCGCGATTAATGATGTCTTCGGTTTTAGACTTGTGATAATGGTGCAAAACGAGTTGATTGGGTTTGCAGATCAAAATTTTTTCGCAGTAAACTTTGCCCTTACCCGTTTTTAGATTCTCGAGTTTGCCGTTACGAACCGTGAAGAGTAGCACACCTTTGTGCTCGTAATCGCCCAGCCCAAAATCGGTGACATCCCAACCCAAACCGTTTTCAACAATTTCGCGGCATTCTGTGCCTTTGCTTGCCCAATCCTCGGGTGTCCAGAAACCGAACGGCGGCAGTTTAAAACCGTGATCGAGCGCAAAAATTTCACCGTCTCGAATGATTTGGTTGATCTGGCTGCGGTTCATACAACCTCCTGAATGCTTGCAGCAATCTGCATTAATTCTTGCCAATCGGTGATGCCCGTCATTGCGCCCACAGCCCGCACGCACATTGCGCCTGCGGCGTTGCCGCACTTTGCCGCCTCGAGTAAATTCAAGCCTTTTAAACGCGCCGCCAAGAACCCAGCGATAAACGCATCGCCCGAGCCTGTGCCGTCAACAATTGGAACTTGAGCGATGCCAACCGTGTGATGCTGCCCGTTTTTGTCCATCACGAACGAACCCTTTTCGCCCATTTTGAGCGCCACGATTTCGCGCACCCCAGCCGCAAACAAAGCTCTGGCAACCTCGAGCGCTGTGGCGTTTTCGGGCAGGTCGGTGATGGCTCGAGCCTCTTGAAGATTCGGGCAGAAAAAATCTGTTTCGGGCAGCACCGTGCCGATCAATTGCATCCAGCGCCCTCGGGCATCCCAAACGCTGTCCAAGGATGTTCGAATACCCAAGCCTCGAGCCTCCTTGAACATGTCCCGTGTGGGGCTGCCGTCAACGCCCTCCATACCAGGAAGCGCAAAATAACCGGCAACATGAATGATTTTTGCACCTAGCAATTTTAATTCGGACAGTGAAATATCCGAGGGTCGAAGGTTTGCGTTTGCGCCAATGTAATGCAGAAACGAACGCTCTCCGTCTTCGTCCACCGTGACCAATGTTGAAGAAGTTCCCGCAGTTTCATTTCGCTCGAGCATGGCAATTGCGCCGTGACGTTTGGTCTCTGCAAGCATGAAATCGCCAAAACCATCGTTGCCAATCCGTCCAATGACAGCGGTCTTAATCCCAAACCGCGCCAAGCCGTACCCCGTGCTGGCAGCCGAACCACCCGAGTACAAGCCTATCGAATCCACCAGCTCGAGCTTACCTTTGGCGGGTGTACCAATCACTGGGCGTGCCACACAATCGGCAACGAAAATACCTGTGGATACCACCTCGAGCGGGTCTGAAGTCATGATTATTCCCAGTCTAACGCAACCACCGAACTGTTGCGTTGCGACTCGAGCGCAGAGGTAAAC
>JANMUC010000123.1:0-3106 GCA_031391225.1 Deinococcales bacterium | reverse complement strand
TTGAGCATCAGCACCCAGTCCACGGCGCTGTCGCCGCCACCGACAACGAGCACACGTTTACCACGGTAAGACTCGAGGTTTTTGACGGCGTAGGAAATCCCTTTGTTCTCAAATTCGGTCACGCCAGGGGCGACCAGTTTGCGGGGTTCGAATGCGCCGACGCCGCCCGCAATAATCACGGAACTGGCTTCAAATCGACCTTTGTCGGTGGTCAGGGCAAATCCCGCCTCGATCTTCTCGAGCTTTTCGGCGCGTTGCCCCAGGGTGTACACGGGATGAAACGGCTCGAGTTGTTGGACTTGGTTGGTGACCAGTTCTTTGGCACGAATTTTGGGGTAGCCCGCCACGTCATAAATGTATTTTTCCGGGTAAAGTGCCGTCAATTGACCACCCGGTTCGGGCAGCGCATCGAGCAGACGCATCGATAAGTCGCGCATTCCAACGTAAAACGCGGCGAACAAGCCTACAGGACCAGCTCCAACGATCAACACGTCTGTCTTGGGCATGACTTAAATTATCACGTTGTCATACAAACAAGCGTCCCCTTTCACTCGAGCAGTGACAGCGTTGGCGTTAAGTGGGTTCCTGAGTCTAACGTTCATGATTTCTCACAAGCAAAAATTATAATTCCTCCGTGAAACTCGAGTTTATCTTGATGATCCAGCGTCGATGCTCGAGCGTCGCAAATCCCTTTTGTTCCGTGAAACCGTGAGGAATTCTGTGCTGAAATTGCTCGTTTCGATAGGTTTGGCTGGCGTGCTGTTTGGTGTTTTACTTCCCAGAATTCTCGAGTTGCAACAAGCTCCTGCCAGCATTTTTCGGGCAACCGGAATTGCTCAAACCCCGCCGGACGCGCCAAAAAACTCGAGCGCCAGCGTTTCGTTTGGGTCGTCCGGAATTCGGGCAGAGGGATTAGAGCAAGTCAAACCAGCAACGCTCGAGGCTGCCGTGAAAAATGCACCAGCGCTGAAAAAACCTCAAACGACCATTAAAAGCAAACAGGCGACCCCCGTTCATCAATTGCGAGCGTTATGGGTCGATGCGTTCGGACCAGGTTTTAAAACGCCAAAAGAAGTCGATAAATTGGTGGCTGACGCTCAAAAACTACGACTGAATGCGCTGTTTGTTCAAGTTGGGCGACGCATGGATTGTTATTGTAACCTTGCCAGCGTGCCGCGAAGTGCCGATCCAAAGTTCGCCCTTGGGTTTGATGCGCTCCAATATGTGATTGCGAAGGCGCACAAGGTTGGAATTCAAGTTCATGCTTGGATTATCACCACCTCTGCTTTCAACAGCACCGAACCCGCCCTGGCAACAAACCATGTCATGAATTTGCACGGATTGAGAGCCAAAGGGCGCGATTACTGGTTGACCACTCGAGCAAATGGCGATGCCAGCGCGGGCAAAGATTATGTGCTCGATGTTGGACATCCTGATGTTGCCGATTACGTTGCCTCCATGTACTCGAGCATCGTCGAAAATTACGATGTGGACGGGATTCAGTTTGACCGCGTGCGCTACCCTGACAATGGCGTACCACCGTACGAGCCAATTTGGGGTTACAATCCGACGGCGCTCGAGGCATTTAAGGCTTTTTCTGGCAGAACGGACACGCCAAAAAACACGGATTTGGATTGGGCGCAGTGGCGGCGCGATCAAATCACCAACCTTGTGAAGCGCGTGTATTTGAGCGTCAAAGCCATTCGACCAAACATTTGGGTTTCGGCGGCAACCATCACCTATAAGGAAGCACCGAACACGCTCGAGGAATTTGGCAAAACACGCACGTACAGTGAGGTTTTGCAAGATTGGGTGTCTTGGATGAAGTTGGGCATATTGGATTTGAATATTCCCATGAATTACAAACGCGAAAGCATCAAAGATCAGGTGATTTGGTTTGACGGCTGGAATCGATTTGCGGTGCAAACCAAAGCCAGTGGCACTGTGGCGGTCGGCGCTGCTATTTACATCAACTCGCAAACGGAAAGTCTGAACCAGTTAAAACGCTCCTTGCAAGTCCCTGGGGTTTCGGGATGGGTCGGATATTCGTACCGCACCCCAGACCAGGCGACACTTGACGGTCGTAAAACGGGCGCAAAGGCACTCGAGGAGTTGAGGGCGAAACTAACCGCCAAATCTGGGGCATTTGCTGTTCATTCGTCATGGGGAAATGCCCCGATCGACAATTTGGCAGGCGTGATTGGACGAGTCACCCAAAACGGTCTGGGACTTGCCAACCAGACTGTGGCACTCGAGGATTTCGCGGGTCGTCAAACGCAATTGATTACAGATTTGGGCGGCTATTACGGCGTTCCAAACCTGAAAAACCTTGGACTCGAGCCTGGAATGCTCAAACTCAAAGTGGCAGACGTTGAAGCGCAACTCGAGGTTAAACCTGAAATGGTGGCAATTGCACCTGAACTTCAATTGCCGCAATAAAATTGCGCTATCATGATGTCAGCCAGACAATTCTTTAGCGTTTTTCGTTGCAGCTTACACCCAGAATTCTGCAAGTCAGCTTACAAAATTTGACGATTTGCGCACAAATAGGTGATAATCGTGCGAGTTGCTCGCTAGAAACTTAACGTTTGACCGTTTTTCACAATACATTTTGCAGATACTCGAATTTCACTTCGGAGACACACCTTGATGACTGCCGATCAAATCCGTGATAGCGAATTTCAGCAACTTGACGCAAGGCGTTTGGTTCAAGTGCGAAATGTGAACAAGCGTTACGGCAATGGGACCCTGGCGCTCGAGGGGATCAATTTAGAGGTGCGTGAGGGCGAATTTATCTCGCTGGTCGGTCCAAGCGGCTGCGGCAAAAGCACTCTATTGCCCCAGACTCGAGTGAACAACTGAGCAAGATTGTTTCATTGGGGGCGCTCGAGAATATCCCATTGACCATTCGCGGCGCTGGAAGTGGCAATTACGGGCAAGCTGTGCCGTTGCACGGTGGCACTCTGGTCAGTTTGCACCGCTTCAATCAAATCCTCGAGATTGACACCCAAAACCAAACTGCTCGAGTTCAAGCTGGTGTACGGCTTGGCAACCTCGAGCGTGAAGCCAGAAAACACGGGCTGGAATTGCGGTTTTACCCGAGCAC
>JANMUC010000104.1:0-6435 GCA_031391225.1 Deinococcales bacterium | reverse complement strand
GCTTGCAAGAGTTTGTTCGATGGTGTTGAATAGTTTTCGGGCTTCTTGGATCATAGGACTGCTATTCAAAGCAGGATTGGGAAGCCCTTTTCAAGTTTGATTGTCCTGAACACTAAAAACTAAAACTGCAAGTTCTCAGTTATACGAGTTTTACGAATAAAGTCATTTTCAATTTTACTGAACAGGAATGGAATCCAGTAGGAACAAATTATAGAAACATCGATTTTTTAATAATTTATTCAAAAATAGATGGGCAATATGCAGTTTTGGATTGTATGCGACATGAACCTTTTTCCAGCGGTTTTATTTTTAATTCTCAACAAATATGGCATGGGCTTACACAAAACAATAATATTGTTTGTCGGGGCTTAGTTCATGATTGGGTTAATTGGCAAAAAGAGGACAACGATCTTTTTAAACAATTACAAACTGCTCTTGAGGCTATTTCATCAAGTTCTGATGAAAGACTCACATCGGGGGAACTCACAGAGATTGTTAGTGTTGATGGAAATGTTCCCATTCCCATGCCTACGCTAAAAATGCCATACGGTCAGGAAATTCCCATAACTCTTGCTTCCGCAGGTATCAAGCGGGTCATCTCATTGGCGTATATGTTGATATGGGCTTGGAAAGAGCATTTGAATGCAGCAACACTGAAGGGGCATAAACCAACAAAAAGTATTGTGCTTCTCTTTGATGAACTCGAGGAACACTTACACCCTCGCTGGCAGCGTGTGATCTTAAAATCTATTCTCGAGGTTGCAAAATCCATCATGGGAACAATTGATGTAAACGTTCAAATTATTGCAACTACCCATTCGCCATTTGTAATGCAATCGCTCGAGACAGTGTTTGATGCCGAAAAAGATGCTTGGTTTGATCTTGATTTTGACACAACAAAAAAAGAAGTGGTGCTCGAGAAACGCGAATATTTCAAACGCGGAAGTTTGAACAATTGGGTCACAAGTGAAGCTTTTGATTTGCCGAGTTCGTACACGCCCGAAGCGAAACAGGTTATGGACGAAGTTTCTGATGCTTTAAAAACCGATATAACACTCGAGCAAGCCAAAGTGTTGAATGACAAGCTTCTTCATGTGCTCGGAGACATTGATACGTTTTGGTTGCGTTGGCATGGTGCGCTTGAACGACGGGGTTTGGTGTTGTGATTCCTGTGCAACCTCGAGAAGAACCACCAGAATTTGATGCTCGAGTCAGACAGCGTGGAGAAGTTTGGATTCTCGAAAAAAATCTGAATCGAAATACTCCATTGCCAGTTGGCATAAATTATCCGAAGCCAGCGTACTGGGCAAAGCAGCCCGATGGTTACAGTTGCCTTGAGCAGTTGTACGAAATTTACGAGAGGGTGTGTGCTTACACAGGGTTGTACATTACCGATGGCGCTAAAAGCGTGGATCATTTTGTGCCGAAATCTCTGAAAGTTGGCTTGGCATTCGAGTGGGGCAATTACCGTTTGGCATGTCGTAACATCAACAGTTCCAAGCAGGATTTTGAAGATGTTCTTGATCCATTTTTACTTCAGGCTGAAGTTTTTTTCTTGGATTTAGATACGGGTAAAATTTTTGTAAATCCAGCACTTGAGAGCACATCTTTGGGCATTCAAGCCCAGCAAACAATTGCGCGTTTGAGATTATGGACTGAGCAGTACAACAACTTGCGCTCTGATTATTTTGCCGCATTTAAACGTGGTGATATTTCCGCTTCTTTTCTGAAAATTCATGCCCCTTTCGTGTATCTCGAGGCGCAACGTCAAGGTCAACTCTAAAATTACCGCAACGCCAATTTCAGCACGCTTTCATCCCCACGCAACACAAAAACCTTCACCCCTGCCGCCTCGAGCACACCCGCTCGTGCTTCCAAATCCTTTAACGCGTCAGGCATACTGTAAAACAACGGGCGCGGGCTTTCCCCAGGCTCGAGGTAGTAGCCTTCAGATAATGCCAGCACCAAAACCCTGGCGGCTCGAGCGCGGGCGCGGATTGCGCCTTCAATTAAGGTGGTTGGGGCGTTCATGGTGATGATAACCAGATTCGCGCCTGGGCTGGCTTCGGGGACAATTTGTGAGCCGTGTGGCTCGAGTTGTACGAGCGCCAAATATGCCAGTGCCCGTTCGAGCGCGGCGAAACTGCCGCCAGCTTCGGTGCGTCCTGTCAAACTCGAGACACTGACGCGTAAACCAGCTTCAAAGGCTTCGCGCAGGATGCTCGAGGCGAGACGGGTGGCACTCTCGAGGAACATCGCGCCGTTGCGTCCTGTGGCGTCCAAATCCAGATGGATGTGAACACCTGCGGCGGCAACCCGCTCGAGTTCGCGCACGATCAGTTGATTGAAGCGTCCGTCGGTCATGCCGTGCTTGGCGGTTTGTTTCCAGTGCACGCGGCGTTGCGGGTCGCCTGGAGCGTATTCGCGCACACCAGCGAAGGTGCTTTCGTCTTCCAGTCCCCAAGTGCGCGATGGTGGTCCGTCGCTTAAGAGGGGGCGTGCCAGGTCGGGTAATTCGAGGGCGTGGAAACCTGGGTAGACCAGCAGTTCAAATTCGCTGGTTGGGTTGGGAATTTTAGCATCCTTGATGAACAAACCGAGCGGGTCTGACCAGTTTTGCTCTAAACCAGTCCAAACAAAGCCACCTCGAGCATTCGGGGTGATGCTGTACTTTAATTCGTGGTGGCTGACCCCCCAGAACAAACCTGTGATGGCGGCTGGTTGGTCTGGAATTAGGGTGCGCGGCACAACTTCGGATACCGTCATCAAAACAGGTAACGGGGCATGAATCTCGAGTTTGAGGTTGACGTTGACGCTCGAGCCTTGAAAAGTGCGGCTGTTCTCGAGTTCACGTTTGATCGTAATTCTTGGAGCGTACCGATATACGAAGTTTAGTCCAAGCACAATCAAAGCAATCAGAATCAGCCACGGCAGCACACCAGGGCGTAGGAAGGCATATGCGATCAAAAGCACCAGAATGCCGAAGGGTTTCAGATATTGCATCTCGAGCATCATTTTAAAACCCAGGTTGCGGCTGCGTGCTGCAAGCGTGTGACAGGAATATCTCAAGTCCAATGTCGATTTTTTGGAATTCGAGCAATCATCTTGAAGTAACATAATCTTCAAGATTGAATGCGGTCAGGATAAACCATCGATGAGCACGATTGATTTAAGCACATTTCATGACGTCTACACTTCGAGCGGGTTGCTCGAGGAAGTGATGTCGTTAAACGAGCAAGCTTGGGAATTGCGCTTAACAGATCGCAGTCGTTGTTTGGAATTAAGCCGTCAGGCGCTTGAAAAAGCCGATCAAATCAGTTACCGACTTGGTCGAGGGTTTGCCTTGCGCGGGCTGGGGTTTTGTGCTTATTCGAGCGCGGACCATACGGCTGCCTTGAGCATTTTGAGTGAGGGTCTTGAAATTGGTTTGGAACTCGAGAATCCGCAATTAGAACGTGATTGCCTCAATTTTTTGGCAGCCGTTTCGGCATCAATTGGAGATCTTGATTCGGCAGTAAAGTATTTGCAACGCACCCATGAACTCAACCGTTTAATGAATGATACACAGGGCTTGCTGGTCAGCCTGATCAATTCGGGCGTTTTGTACAATCAACTGGGACGCAATGAAGAATCACTGGTGGTGTACGATGAAGCTTTGGAACGTGCTCGATCTCTGAGGGATGAGATTCGGGAAACCACGATTCTTGGCAATATCGGCTCAAGTTTTGCGAACCTATCACGTTTCAACGAGGCTGAACGCATATTGCGCCAGGCGCTCGAGCTTTGTGAAGTTCATGGTTTGATTGACTTTAAAGCAGATAACCTGATCAATTTAGGGGAATCGCTAGGATTTTTGAAACGCTTCGATGAAGCTTTAGAAACCTTAAATCAAGCCCTGATCTTGTTGGAAAAATTGGGTAAACGCGAAAGAATTGTTGATTGCTTGTGGCAAAGAGGAATCATTCAAATTGAGACCCAAAATTTGGATCAGGCTTTTGGAACACTGCATCAAGCCCTCGGTCAAGCCCAAACCCTGGGTTTGCGTCCCTTTGAAGCCAAAATACAACGTACCCTTTCAGACGCTTTTGAACGTTCTGGGGATTTTAACCAGGCACTGGTGTATTTCAAACGCTTTTTTGATCTTGAACGGATCATGAAAGATGAAAACATGGAACAGCGCTTGCGGGTTTTTAGCGCCCAACACGAGGTCGAGAAGTTACGTACCGAATCCGAAATTCAGCGTCTGCGAAACGTCGAACTTGCCCAAGCCCTCGAAGCGCTCGAGGAAGCCAACCTCGAGAAAGCCAATTTGTTAGAGACGCTCGAGATTCAAGCCAGAGAACTCGAGATTCTCGCTATGCGTGATCCACTCACGGGTTTGTACAACCGTCGCCATTTGGAAAACACCCTAGAGACAGAATTTCGTGAAGCCAAATTAAGCCAAGAACCCTTAACGGTGCTGCTGTTCGATGCGGACGACTTTAAGCGCATCAATGACACGTTTTCGCATCATGTTGGGGATTTGGTGTTGACAGAAATCACCGATTTGACCCGTACAAACATTCGTACCACCGACATTGCCGCCCGTTACGGGGGTGAAGAGTTTGTTGTGGTCATGCCCAAAACTAACGCTCAAACCGCTCACGGCATTGCGGAGCGCCTAAGGCATCAGATCGAAAGGCATGATTGGGCGCGTATTGCCAAAGGTTTAAAGGTGACGGTCAGTATTGGCGTCGCTGATGATTTAAGCTTGCCCGATTTTGAAAAGCTTCTTTCACTTGCCGATGCGCGAATGTACGAAGCCAAAAATGATGGCAAAAACAAGGTCAAGGCTTAAAGAATTGTTTTAAATTTTGACCCTGTACCGCTCGAGAAAATTTCTCGAGCGGTACTTTTTGGTCATGCAAATTTTAATTATTGACATCCTCAACTTGAACAAGACAAAATTGTTCTCATAGTGAAAAAATACTCGAGCCTGAATACCCTCCAAGAAGCAAAAGCTGATCTCATCAAATACTAACCGTTCTCGAGCCTCGTCACCCTGAAGTTGCGGAAGTCAATAATTTGGTTTTCAAGTTTTGAGTTGAGAGGGTCTTATACCAAATTGCGGGGAACAGTCCGCTTTATCGACTGTTCCCCCGACCAACGGGAGTGGCAAAAACACGGAGTAAACGGGGTGAACGAAGTTATAGAGCTGAGAACTTGCAGTTTGGGATAAAGCACGTCTAGCACAACACTCTGCTTTCCTCAATCAAGGCTTCCAACCGATGAACCTCAGCCCTCAACGCACCCAATCGCACTTCAGGCATGATCGCATCTCGAGCTTCACCTGCCACCACCGCCCAATCTAAATCAATCAGCAAATCAGGTTTATCCAACGTCACCCAGAACGCCAGCAAAAACGCCATGAACGCCAAAGTCAGAAACCTGTACACCCCTAACGCTGTTCGCTGACCGAACTGATCCAAACCAAACCTGCTCTTCATCGTCTTAAAGAACGCCTCGATACGCCATCGTTCCCGTCCCCAGCGAATAATGGCTTCACCCGAGGCTTTCACGGTACTGACCACGTACCGCCATTCAAAACGCCCATCTTTGCGTTTCCCTTTGAGTTTGAACCAACTTACCCAGACTGGAACGTTACAACCATGTAACTCCACTCGAGTTCCACGGGTTTTTAACGTGTTCAACCGCGTCTCAACGGCTGGATCAAATCGCTCAACTCCAACGCGTTCAACTCTTCGGTCACAACGTATTCCAACCACAGCAGGTAAGTTAAGAGCAACACAACCTTCCAGGAAATCATCGCTACCGAAACCACCATCAGCCAAAACTCGAGCTTGGAACAAGCTTTTGAAATGATTTGGGATTCGTTTGAGCATTCTCAACGCAAGTTGAGTCGGACTCAAGGTGTCTTTGCCCTGCCAAACACTGAACGACCAAGGGAATCGTTGATGACCGATCACAACGTACAACACGACAATATGTAAACCACGTTTTTGATCGAGGGTATGAATTGGGAGTTCTGAAAACTCACCTGTTTTTTCGAGACTCGTTAAGTCCAGCATGATTTTAAGCACGTGTTTTCGGGAGCGTTTTTGTGTGCTGAGGTTTAAAAGTTGCCGGTTAATGTTCTGGCGAAGAATTCGGATTAAACCTCGAAGATTCCAATCGTACTCGTTCAAGAATCTCGAGAGACTGCTGGCACTTGCACCCTCAGCGTGTTCTGGTCGGGGATTGCCGTTGGCTTGGAGGAAAGCGTTTGTGGCGGCGCGTAAGAGTTTACGGTGGGCTTTGCTTGCAAGAGTTTGTTCGATGGTGTTGAATAGTTTTCGGGCTTCTTGGATCATAGGACTGCTATTCAAAGCAGGATTGGGAAGCCCTTTTCAAGTTTGATTGTCCTGAACACTAAAAACTAAAACTGCAAGTTCTCAG
>JANMUC010000704.1:0-2675 GCA_031391225.1 Deinococcales bacterium | reverse complement strand
GCGAAACTCAGGGCGCTGTTGCCCCCAAAAATCATCCAGAGCACAAAAGTTAGGCTGGCAATGACCAAAACGATAGGGGTGAAGACCGCCACCACCCGATCTGCCAGCCCTTGAATTGGCGACTTGCTGCCCTGAGCGGTTTCGACGAGTTTGATAATTTGCGCCAGCACCGTGTCCGCACCAACCGCCGTTGCCTTAAAGGTGAGTGCGCCCGTCGTGTTCAACGTACTGCCAACCACGCTCAAGCCAGATGTTTTACTGACCGGAATCGGTTCGCCCGTAATCATGCTTTCATCAACATAACTCGAGCCTGAAACCACAATACCGTCCACCGGAATTTTTTCGCCTGGACGCACGCCGACCAGCATCATGGTTGGTACGGGCAAAGCCGCCGAAATGGGCGTGCTGTTTCGCAAAGGCGACGCGCTCGAGGCGTTGCATGGCGTTCAAACGATTGCCTTGGACAAAACGGGCACACTCACCCGTGGTAAACCCGAACTGACGGATTTCATCAACTCGAGTGACTTGGAAGATGCTGAATTATTGCGTTTGATTGCCAGCGTCGAAAACCTGAGTGAACACCCGATGGCGCAAGCAATCGTCAACGCCGCCAAAGAAAAAGGCTTGACGCTCGAGGAAGCAAGTGATTTTGAGGCAAGCCCAGGTTTTGGGGTTTCAGCTCGAGTTGCGGGCAAGCTTGTGCAAATCGGTGCAGACCGTTACATGACCCAACTGGGTTTGAGCGTTGCTGGATTCTCGAGTGACGCAGTGCGCCTTGGCGATCAGGGCAAGTCACCACTTTATGCGGCGGTAAACGGCAAACTCAGCGCGATTCTGGCGGTGGCAGACCCGATCAAAGACGGCTCAAAATTGGCGCTCGAGGCATTGCACCAAATGGGTATCAAAGTGGTCATGATAACGGGCGACAATCAACGCACGGCTCGAGCCATCGCCGCCCAGCTTGGCATTGATGAGGTTCTTGCCGAGGTGCTGCCTGATAGGAAAGCCAAAGCCATACAGCAATTACAAACGGGTGGAACGAAAGTCGCGTTTGTCGGCGATGGCATCAACGACGCACCCGCACTGGCGCAAGCCGATGTGGGTCTGGCAATCGGCACGGGTACGGATGTCGCCATCGAAACCGCCGATGTGATTCTGATGTCCGGTGATCTGCGCGGCGTACCAAATGCCGTGGCACTCTCTCGAGCCACCATTTCAAACATCAAACTGAATTTGTTCTGGGCATTTGCTTACAACGTCGTGCTGATCCCAGTTGCGGCTGGCGCGTTGTACCCGATTTTTGGTTGGATGCTCAGTCCAGTCTTGGCAGGTGCGGCGATGGGATTCTCGAGCGTCTTTGTGCTGACCAACGCGCTGCGACTTCGTGGTTTCAAAGCGCCAATACAAGACAAGACCACTTTGACCATTCAAACTTCATTGGCTCGAGCCTGATGAAACCACTGTGTCCCCAGAGCAACAACCCAGGAATACCCGTGAAGCCCATCACGCTAAAAGCATTGCTTCAACCCAAAGCCCTTGAATGCCTCGATCCGACAGTCACGTATCACTTCTGTGACGCACCAGACTGTGAAGTGGTTTATTTCAGTGACAATTCTCAATTTCGGGTTGCCGATTTAAGCGTAAGTGTTTACCAAAAACAACAAGTTCAAAACGCCTTGGTCTGCTATTGCTTTGGTCATACCCGAGATGATCTCGAGCAACATCCTCAGCTTGAAGAAAGCATTCGGGCGCATACCCGTGCCAACCGTTGCGGTTGTGAAGTCAGAAACCCGCAGGGCGGATGTTGCCTTGGCAATGTCAAGACGATTCTGAATCAAGCCGCAAAAAGCGGTTGAAAGAAGAGGTCAAAATGGCAAAAGTTCCTGTTGGCGCGTGGGTGATGTCGCAAAAGATTGCCGATAAAAGCTTGTTGCGTGACCGTGCGGCATTTCTCGAGCGCATCAAAGTACGAGCCGAATACCCAACGGTGGGCGGCTTAGAGTTGATTGGTTTGGGTGGCTCGTGTGGCAAACCCTGCTTTGCGCTGCCGTACACGATTGTTTGGGACGAATCAAAACTGCAAACCCTGGAAACCATCGCGCTCGAGTTTGGTTGTTACGTCGAGTACGGCGCGTACCCGCACCTCAAACTTACGGAGGACAACACCGAAGTCGCGGCGGTACAAGATTGGAAAACCTTTGGCATGGTGTTTTTGCGTCCTGGGTTTGAACACGGCGAGGAACTGCTGGGCAAATTGGCGACAGGGCTTGCAGCACCTTGAATCGAGTTAACGGCAACTGAAATATGATCGCAAATTGTTGCTCAAAACAACTCACACCATCAGGCAGCCGTCAAATTGCTCGAGCACCTTCGGTTGAGGCTGACGGCAGGAAAAGCATGAAGATCGCGCCGCCCGACGGGTGGTTGGCAACCTCGAGCCGTCCACCGTGAGCCTCAGTCAATGCGCGGGCAATTGCCAGCCCCAACCCCGATCCAGCACCTCGAACGCGGGCTGGGTCGCCTCGGTAAAAACGATCAAAGACCCGCTCGAGGGCTTCGGGCGAAAGCCCAGCCCCGTGATCTCGCACCCAGAGTTGTACCCCTCCTGGCGCAGACTGAGCGCCCAGTTCCACGTCGCCTTTTCCGGCGTAACGAATGGCGTTCTCGATCAGGTT
>JANMUC010000048.1:0-5822 GCA_031391225.1 Deinococcales bacterium | reverse complement strand
ATTGAGACTGCGAAGTTGAATGGTCGTTCGGGACTTGAGTTTCTGACTCAGGTGTATCTCGAGTAAGAACACAACGGCGAATCAATTACTTGTTATGAAGTAAGATTTTAATGGAGCAAAATTTCTAGAATCAAATATATTTTGAGAATCCTCATACATTTTTTTATTGATAAAAGCATCATAATTTTTTCGAGAAGCCTGTATGGAAATTTCAATAAAGTCGTTATTCAAAATTTGAAAGGAAAAATTGAGTGGCTCAGGCGTTTGATTCTTTGATTCTAATAATTTCCAAGCTTCATCAAAATTACCACTTGAATAATCAACACCAAAAAAATCGATTGGTGATTGCCGTAAATACGAAATCCTCTGTATACCCTCGAGAATCGAACTTTTACCACTCGCGTTTGGTCCAACAATCACCGTAAACGGCTCGAGCGTCAATTCAACGTTGCGTAGGGCTAGAAAATTTTGAAAACCAACCTTCTGAAGCATGGACTCAGTTTAGCACGGGTGCAATACAACAAAAAGCTCGAGCTTGAAAACTCGAGCTTGAAAACCATTTTGAAACCTTAACGTCGAGCGCGGGTGCTTGCCAACATGACCCTCGAGCCTGGCAGGTACGCCATTGGGCTGCGCACCGTTCCACCAATCCGAATCTCGAAATGCAAATGTGGTCCTGAACTGCGTCCTGTTGAACCAACACGGGCAATCAATTGTCCTTGACGCACAATTTGACCAACCCGAACCATGATTCTCGAGTTGTGGGCGTAAGCATATTCGCGTCCATCATTGCCAGTAATCTTAATGAAGTTGCCGTAACCGTATGGATTCCAGCCCGCGTAATTCACGCGACCCGAAAGTGCGGCATAAACGGGTGTGCCAGTTGGTGCAGCAATATCAAGACCTGTGTGTCCATAACGTCCGCCGTAACTTTGGGTGATGATGCCTTGGACGGGCCACAATGGGCGCTCGGTGTAACCCAAGCCAATTCCTGTAAATGCGCCGAATACAACAATAAATACTGCAATTTTACGTGACAATTTCAAAATATCTCCTCGAGCAATTTGGTTGATCTTGGCTTCAGTTCGGCTCTCTTGCGAGGTGTAATGCTTGGGGCGGAACAATGTGGTCTGAAGACACCAAACTCTGGGGGTGTGCACATCTGAGCGAACTCGAGTGGCAACGCGGCAGTTTACACGAATTAGAACCCTGTACCAAGTTTAAAACGCACACTGTGGCTCATCCTGGTGGCTCAAGTTTAGAGCGCTTGCGTCCAGGATGGTTTTTTATGCAATTTTGAACGATCAATGCTGTTAAGTATGAATTACTTTGAGAGCATATAAAATAGATGAGAATCAATTAAGAGCAGATTCTCGAGAGCCATATTATTTTAACGCCGAGATTTGCGACCCGAAACTTTAGTTTCGTTGTAATCCCCAATGATGTTGTTACGGGCGTAACTGCCATGCGAGGAGGCATTCATTAGACCCTCGAATTCTTCGGGCGGTACATCCATGTACTGCCAAACCTGCCCATTGTTAAATTCCAACTCGAGGGTTTGGGTGTTAGGGTCGTACCCTATGCTCTTGAGCATACTTGAGTCCACGGTTTTGCGATCCATAATTTTCAACCTTTCGACAAAATCTTGTTTGACTGATTTTTTTGAGAAACACAGCTTGAGACTCGAATTACAGCGGTTTTCATATCCGTTGACGCGCTTCTTGACCCTGAAAGCAGCACCTGACGGGCTTGGGTCGCTCCGCGCTCTCACTCTTATGAAAACCGCTGTCTGTTGCGACTCCCGTTGGTCGCCAATGTTTGACGCTTCGCGTCAAACATTGTGCAAGGTGCTGTATGGTATCAAAAAAAGCTGTACAGGTCGAGTTTACAGCCTTAAGAATCAAAAATTCGTGTCCATGCGCTTAGAATTCTGGAATGCCGACCTACGCCATTGGTGACATTCACGGATGCTTGGATCAACTGCTCGCGTTACTTCATAATGCCGAACTGACCGACGAGGCTGGGCATTGGGCAGCTCGAGATGCTCAGCTTTGGTTTTTGGGTGATTTTACCGACCGTGGATCAAACGGCATGGGCGTGATTGATTTGGTCATGCGATTGGAAAAAGAAGCGGTTTTTGAAGGCGGTTTCGTTGGGGCGCTACTGGGCAATCACGACGTGATCTTGCAAGAGGTTTATCACTTTGGCAACCATGATGTCCCAAGCTTTGGGCACGTGGGCAAAAAAGTTGGTTTTATTGACATGTGGATGAAAAACGGCGGCAAAATGGCTGACCTCGAGCGACTAACGCCAGAACGGGTTTCGTGGCTACTGAATTTACCCGCCCTCGCCAAAGTCGGTAACACCCTTTTAATGCACGCCGACAACACGTTTTACCTCAATTACGGCTCGAGCATTGAAGAGGTTAACAAAAATGTCCATGCCATTCTGACCGAACATGACATGGATACCATTGACAGGCTCGAGGATCAGTTCGCCAAACGGCTCGAGTTTGTCGCACCCGAGTTTGCCCAACTGGTCAACATTAAAGATTTTGAGGGCGGTTTTGCCAGGGCACAAAAGATGCTCGAGACGTTTGGTGGCACAAAAATTGTACACGGTCACACGCCGATTTTCAGGTTGTTGGACCGCTCACCGATTGAAGTCACCGATGCCTGGGAGTACCAAAACGGTTTGTGCGTGAACTTGGATCATTGCTTGTACGCGGGTGGCGAAGGGTTTGTCTACGAGGTAAGCGATTAGCAGATAGCGAATAGCGAAACCCTTCATGTTCTTGTTGTTGAAATCTCGAGGGTTGTCAAACACAACGTTCATTTCAGTTGGGTTTCTAACGGCTGATGAAATTGAAACCCAACTCGAGTTCTCGAACTTTCACGCTTTCTGCGTCGTGATTCGAGGCTACCTGCTATTTGCCAATCGCTATTCGCTTTCGCCGTTTCAACGTAGAATCCATTTTATGACTCGGCTCATTTGGTTACTCGCCCGTTCACACCTGCGGCGAAGACGCACTCAAAACATAATCTCGATTGTTGGCGTGGCGATTGGCGTTATGGTCTTGACCACGGCATTGTCCTTAACCAATGGTTTTGTCAAAACCCTGATTGACACGACCATCAAAGCCCAACCGCACATTACGCTTCAGGCTTGGGATCAAGAGCAGGGCGGCACAGCTACAGACCCCAAACTCGAGCAGCGTCTCTCGAGCAACAAAGAGGTGGTGGGTTGGTCGCGCTACGTGTTCACGCAAGGTTTGTTGACGCGACGTGCCAGCAACGGCAAGGGTGGCAGCACAGGCTTTGCCCAAGTGTACGGCGTGGACACCAAACGCGAGGCTGGGGCGTTAAACCTCGAGTCTGAAGACCGCATTCAACTCGAGCAACTGCCAGCCGACGGGATTTTGCTGGGTTACGATCTCGCACGTTCGATGCGGCTTATTGTTGGCGACACGATTTATGTGGTGTCCACCAAGGGTTTGGACATCTCGAGTGCGGTGAGAAAGAAATTTAGGTTTTCTGGAACGTTTCGCACCCGCAATTACCAGATTGACAGCGTTTTTGGTTTTGTCGGCATTGCCGCCCTGCAAGACCTGATGGGACTTGGGCAGAACATTATGGGCTATCACGTGCGTTTATCCGATGCCGAACGCGCCATTCGTCTGGCAAATACCTTGCCGCTTGACCTCGAGCCTGGAAAGGTTAAACCAACCAATTTTTATGGTCGTCCTTGGCAGGACATCAACCAAACTTTGATTGCTCAGATGCAACTGCAAAAAAACATCATTTCGATTGTGCTCTTGTTGATCGTGATTGTCGCCGCGTTCGGGATTGTCAACGTTTTGGTTTTGACGGTCTTTGAAAAAACCCCCGAAATTGCGATTTTGCGGGCAATGGGCGCGAAATCCAGCGTGATTCAACAGGTTTTCTTGCTCGAGGGTTTTGTGCTGGGATTTTTGGGGATGCTGCTGGGCAACCTTTTGGGCTTTGGGTTAAGCCTGTACTTCACGCTAAATCCATATCGTTTGCCTGGAGATTTATACTTTATTACCGCTTTGCCCGCTCAAATGAAACCTTTTGATTTCGTTTGGGTCAGCGTTGCATCATTGGTCACGACGTTGGTTGCTGGTTTTATTCCAGCCCGTCGTGCCGCCAACATTCAACCCGCGAGAATCATTCGTTAAACCTCGAGCACTAAAAAATTCGAGCCAGACACGTAAATCAATAAAGCTCCCTTCTCCCGCCGTGCGGGAGAAGCGCACCAAGCCCGTCAGGTGCTGCCGTAAGGTGCAAGAAGGGTTGGGGATGAGGGTGGGCGAGCAATTGCCGATTTTTGTGTTTTCACCTCGCACCAAATCTGGTAAACCTCGAGTTTTCCCTCAAGCGTGCGTGAGTTCGGCTTTTCTGGAGTTGATAATTTTTTCGGCTTGCAGCGTTGGCACTTGCGCGTAAGAATCAAATTTAATGCTGTACACACCGCGTCCACTGGTCAAACTGTGCAACTCTGGAGAATAATTTTGTACCTCCACCAACGGCACAAGCGCACTGATGACCGTGACCCCACCCTCGGGTTCCATGCCCTGCACCTTGGCGCGGCGGGTGTTCAAATCGCCCAGAATATCGCCCGTGTAGCGTTCTGGCACGCGCACCTTGACCAGCATGACCGGCTCGAGAAGCGCGGGTCTGGCTTTTTCGGCGGCGTTACGAAGCCCGATGCTGCCCGCCGTTTTGAATGCCATGTCCGAGGAGTCCACATCGTGATAACTGCCGTCGTAAACCACGACTTTGATGTTTTGCAATGGGTATCCCGCCAGTGCGCCGTGATGCCTGGCTTCCTCGACTCCCTTTTCGATGCTGGGAATGTATTTGGTTGGCACAACGCCGCCGATCACTTCGGAGACAAACTCGAATTCCTGGCTTGATGGCTCAATCCGCAGCCAGCAATCGCCGTACTGTCCATGCCCGCCCGATTGGCGTTTAAACTTCCCCTGGGCTTGCGCCGATGCCAGCACAGTTTCGCGGTAAGCGATTTTGGGCAAACTCGAGGTGATATTCACGCCGTACAAACCCAGTTTTTCCACCGCAATCTCGAGGTGCGTGTGTCCCATACCCGAGAGCAAACTTTCACTGGTTTCGGTGTTGCGAGTCAGGTGCAGCGTGGGGTCTTCCTCGAGCAACTTACCAAGCGCCGTGCCAAGCTTGTCCTCGTCCGAACGTGTTGCGGCATGAATCGCCAAGCTCGAGATGGCTTCGGGAAGCTCGAGTGGTCCAAAATCAATCTGATGGTTTGGGTCACATAAGGTGTCGCCCGTGTGCAAGTCGGGAACTTTGGTGATCGCGCCAATCATGCCCGCCTCGAGCATTGGCACTTCAATCAATTCCTTGCCGCGCAGCGTGTACAAGTGCGCAGGTTTGAAATCCTTGTCCGAATGCGAGTTCCTGACCGTGTCGCCTGGGCGCAGTTGCCCACTCCAAACGCGCACATAAGCGACTTTCCCGACGAAAGGATCAATTGCAGTTCGCCAAACTCGAGCCGAGAATGGCGCGTCAACATTCGGCGCTCGAGTCTGCCCGTCAATGCCAACGACTTCTGGGCGTTCAGCGGGCGCTCGGAGCGCCTCGACCATCAAATTAAGCAGTGGTTCTAAACCAACCAAACTCGAGCTACTGAGCGGCAAAACTGGAAACAATTCGCCGTGATGCACCGCCTCGAGAAACGCGTTTTTCACAGTTTGATCCTCGAGTGGTTCGTCGGACAAATACTGTTCCATCAGGCTTTCATTGGTTTCGACAATCGCCTCAATCACC
>JANMUC010000699.1:0-1720 GCA_031391225.1 Deinococcales bacterium | reverse complement strand
CGTCGGTTTCGACCACGATGCGATCACGAAGGTTGTTCAACACCAAGGTTTGATGCGTTTCGACCAGTCCCAATTCCCAGGGCAAGCCAGCGTGTTTGATGCTGCTGACCGGTGAAGCACCAGTTCCACCGTCGTAACCGCTAATCAAGACCACGTCTGCATGGGCTTTGGCGACACCAGCCGCGATTGTGCCAACGCCAACCTCGGACACCAGCTTGACGTTGATTCGCGCCTCAGAGTTGGCAACTTTCAAATCATGGATCAGTTCTGCCAAGTCCTCAATCGAGTAAATATCGTGATGCGGCGGCGGCGAGATCAAACCGACGCCAGGGGTCGAGTGCCGAACTTTGGCGATCCACGGGTAAACCTTGCGTCCAGGCAGTTGCCCACCCTCGCCAGGTTTTGCGCCCTGCGCCATTTTGATCTGCAATTCTTTGGCATGAATCAAATAATTGCTGGTCACGCCAAAACGACCTGAAGCCACCTGTTTGATGGCGCTGTTCCTCGAGTCACCATTGGCATCCAGCACGTAACGGGCTGGGTCTTCGCCGCCCTCGCCCGTGTTGCTGCGACCTCCAATGCGGTTCATGGCAATCGCCAGGGCTTCGTGCGCCTCCTGGCTGATCGAGCCGTAACTCATCGCGCCCGTCTTGAAGCGCTTGCAGATGGTTTCAACCGATTCGACTTCCTCGAGTGGAATTGCGGTCGCCTCGAGTTTCAGTTCAAACAAACCGCGCAGCGTGCCCATTTTGCTGCTCTGGTCGTCAATCAATTTGCTGTACTGTTTGAACACGCCAAAGTCGTTGTTGCGGCAGGCTTTTTGTAGCGTGTGAATGGTTTGCGGGTTGAACTGATGGTATTCACCCTCACTACGCCACTGGTATTCCCCGCCAATCGGCAGGGTGTTGCTGTTGGTCGGACGATGCGGGAAGCCCTGCCTGTGACGCATAGATGCCTCGAGTGCAATCGTCTCGAGGTCAATGCCGCCAATGCGTGATGGTGTGCCTGTGAAGTAACGGTCAACCACAGTTTGATGGATTCCGAGCGCCTCGAAAATTTGCGCCCCGCAATAACTTTGAATGGTCGAAATGCCCATCTTGGAGGTGGTTTTGACCACACCTTTAATGGCGGCTTTGACGTAATTTTTGATGGCTTTTTTCCTGTCAACCCCGAGCAACACGCCCTGGTCGATCATGTTTTCAATCGACTCGAATGACAGGTACGGGTTGATGGCGGTCGCGCCGTACCCAATCAACGCGGCAAAATGATGCACCTCTCGAGGTTCGCCGCTCTCGAGGATCAAACCGATTTTGGTTCTTGTGCCTTGACGCACCAAATGATGATGCAAGCCCGCCACCGCCAGCAGCGCCGGAATCGGACTTTGCTCGGCGCTCACGCCACGGTCACTGAGGATCAGCATGTTCATGCCCCTGGCAATCGCGCTGTCGGCGGCTTGAAACAATTCCTCCAAGCCTAGCAGCAAACCTGCGCCGCCAGAATCGGCTTTGAAGACAATTGGCAGTGTTGCGGTGACAAAACCTGGAATACGGCTGTGACGAATCTGCGCCAGTTCCTCGTTGGTCAGAATTGGGTAATCGAGCCGAATCTGATGGCAACTCTGGGCGGTGGGTTTCAGCAGATTGCTCTCCGCGCCGACCATAACCTCGGTGGCAATCACAATCTCTTCGCGGATGGCGTCAATCGGCGGGTTGGTGACTTG
>JANMUC010000020.1:0-2720 GCA_031391225.1 Deinococcales bacterium | reverse complement strand
CCATAAAACGCACCTTACGGGCATGGTCGCTTCTTGACCATAAAACGCACCTTACAGGCATGGTCGCTCTCGAGAAATCAATGAAACTCCCTTCTCCCGATGTTGGGAGAAGGGTTGGGGATGAGGGTAGAAGAACTTTTGCTGACTTTGTATCTGAGAGGAAATGTTTCAATTTTCCAATCCTCGAGCATTGAAAAACGCTTTACGATTCGGCTGGTGTACCGTTCAAAGTCCAATTGCCAGTGCCGCAACCAGTAATCTCGAGTTTCAAAACGTCTTTTCCAGAAGTCAACTCGAGCATACCAGCGTCAATCAAATCGTCGCTCGAGCAGGCATCGCTGAGGTGTAAATCTTTGCCAGTGATACCAAAGGATTCTTTTGTGGTATTTTCGGTCAAGCTCAATGACGTCGAGAAGTTGACCGTTCCACCGTCAAAATCGTCAGAATCACTGTCAGCATCGGGTTTGTAAGACAGGTTGCTCGAGAAATCAAGTGCGAAGGTTTCCGAACCTGACTTCAAGCCCAGGTTGAATTTCTGACTGGCAGCGTATGACCCGTCGCTGTTATTGTTGGTTACCGTCTCGAGGTTAAAGCTGATGGTAGAAGTCACATTGTCTTGGGTGGTGACCAGTTTGAAATTGCTAAATTTCAGGCTAAAACCACTTTCTGGATCGTTGTCATCGCTGTCTTTGATCTCGAGCTTGCCTGTTAAGGTGTCACCATTTTTGCTGCAATCAAAAGTGTAGTTCAGACTGGCTGGGTAGCCGTCCTGGTCGGCGTCGGTGCTGTCATTTGGAACGTTACAGGCATCATTTGCCATCAAGTTGACCGACTGGGCAAACACGTTCCCTCGAGTACCAACACCGCTTTGACGGCTTGCCAGATTAAAGGCGTCTTTGGCGGCTTGGAAGGCACTTGCACCGTTGCCTTTGAAGACCCGCAGTGATTGTTGCATCAGGGTTGGCGACAAGCTTTTCAACGATTTCGTGTTGCCAGCATCAATACCGTCACTGACGCCAGCGGTGTTGCAAGCGCCGAGGGTGGCGACCAAAAGACCAATTGCCAAGGTTTGAACGAATAATGCTTTCATAACAGCCTCCTTGTACCCTCGAGTAGCCTCGAGTCGAGAAAGATGGTCTTAAAACCCAAACCGATTGCTGGGGTTTTACTTTTTGTCTAAACGCAACCTGCCTGTACCGTCGCTATCACGAATTGTGCCGTCCATGAATCTCTGGATGCTGTCGGTCGTACCAATAAATTCGGCGGCGTCTTGGTTGTCAATCTTGATTAAAAAACTGATCGAATTTTGATCTCGAGTTCCGACAATTGTGCCACCCGCTTGGCATTGGGAAAAGTTTTCGTTGCAGTTTTGATAATTGCCACTGAGCTTGCCGTTGCTTTCCTGAATCAGGTATCGTCCTGGAATAATTTTGGCATCAAACTGTGCTGTGCCCTGCCAAGTGCCACTTAAGCCAGCACCCGCCACACCGCTTTGCGGGCAAGAAGTCAAACTCACCACGCCGATCAAGGAGCTCAGAACGATCAATGATGGTTTGGTGTTCAGTCTCGTTTTCATGCTTCCTCCTGTTTGCCAGTGCAGTGTTCTGCTTGGCTGAAGAAAGCTTATGAAACCGTTCTTTTTGAAGTCTCTCCAAAAAATGAGCTGAAGGTTTTGACCTTCGGCTCAAATCAAGGTATTGCTGTGCTCATGCGCTGATTCGAGCGCCTCGAGTGGACAAATGTATGTTCGCGGCACGAAGAACCGCCAGGTCGCGTTTGATGGTGGCAACACTGGTGTCTAAGGCATTTGCCAGGTCTTCAACGGTGGGCAATGCGCCCTGCTCGAGTGCTTGCAAACACAATCGCTCGAGTTGATGTTGACGGCGTTTGGTTTTATCAAGAATCTGATCGTCTTCGGGATTATGAATGACCCTATCAACGCTGAGGTATTCGTGCGCCTGTAAACTTCTGCCCGTGGGAGCATCTTTGGATGCCAAGCGAACACTCACCTTGTGCTCGAGGTATTGCTCGTAGAGTGACAGTATTTCGTTAACTATTGGGACTGCTTTGCGCCAACCAGGTCGCTGCGAGGCTGGATAGCTTTGCAGTTCAATCTGGGCAAAATCATAAGCTCTTTGCAGCGCTACCAAGGCTTGTTCTGACTGATTTAAGGCATTCAAGATTTTAAAGTGCAGCAAGTGAAATCTATAAAACTCATCAATTCCTGCACCCTGATACTCCCCCGATTCTATAAGGCATGGTTCTAACAACTCGAGTGCGATTCGAGGTTGATTGGTCATGAATTCAATGGTGGCGATCAAACGACAAAACTGCAATTCTCTATCGGGTATTTGATGTAACTTCGATTGCTCTTGCCCATGAATCGCCAGTGCTCGAGCCTCTGATAAACGTTCTTGCAAAATCATATTCTCGACCAACCACAGCAAAGCATTCAGTTCTCCAGCCAAATCTTGGATGCTCGAGAGTATACTTCTGGCTTGAACCAGAGAATGGTTGGCGCTTTCGAGTTGTCCGCTCCAATGGTGCAAAAGCCCGAGTTGAGACAAGACGTAACCTTGCCCTTCAAGATCATTTAAATGAAATGTCAAGAGTTTGTGGATGCGGAGTTCCGAGACTCATTCCTCTCCTCAAACACCATTGGTGCTAAGAAGCCCAGGCTCGAGTGACGACGTTCGCGGTTGTACCAAACTTCAATCCAT
>JANMUC010000017.1:0-12220 GCA_031391225.1 Deinococcales bacterium | reverse complement strand
GTCTGGATTCCATTAATGATTGGTTTGTGGTACCTGAAAACTAGCAAAACACAAGACACAGTTTCTGTAATAGTGAAGTCAACTTGATCTGCTATGCTTTACAAATTTCGGGCTTATGATTGGTGAACAATGGTGGTCTCTTCAAGACACAAAACGCAAATCCGTGTGCTCGGTTTACCTCGAACTTGGTTAGGGATTTTCATTTTAGTTTTCTCAGATTTATTGGCTTTGGTGTTGTCAGCATCGATTGTTTTTGAGGTGTCGCGGCGTTTAGGATTGGTTATTAATTTACTCTTTGATCCATATCGTCAGATGCAGCCGGCATTGTTACTTTTTGTTGGAGTATTTTTTCTGGTTGGCTTGTACCCTGGTTTCGGGTTTGGTGCTGTCGAAGAACTGCGACGTTTAAGCTACTCAATAACGCTTACCTATCTTATTCTTGCCTCGAGCACCTTCTTTATTCGTGGTGGTGAAGAATTCTCGAGAGGAATATTTCTGGCATTGCTTGGGCTAAGTTTGGTACTTGTACCTTTGTTTCGAGCGGGCACAAGAGAGCTTTTTGCGCGTCGTTCATGGTGGGGTGTTCCTGTTGTTGTTTTAGGAGCTGCTCAAACAGGTCAATTGATTGTGCAACAGCTTCAAAGATTGCCCAGTTTAGGGTTAAAACCAATCGCTCTTTTTGATGATGATGTTGATAAACATGGTTCTGATGTTTGTGGTGTGCCAGTTGTTGGGTCTTTACGAGACGTTCCTTTGTATCAAAAGTCAGGGGTTCGTTGGGCATTGGTGGCAATGCCTGGTGTTGGGCGCGAACGCATGAATGAGATTCTAAAATTGTACGTTCCTGGTTTTCCGCATGTGGTGGTTTTTCCAGACGCTTTTGGTATGGCAAGTTTATGGGTTTCAGCTCGAGATTTTTCTGGTGTGCTGGGTCTCGAGATTCGTCAGCAGTTACTGATGCCTTTGCCTAAGACTATCAAACGGGTGTTGGATTTATTGATTGTCATTCCAGTAACATTATTGTTCTTACCTATTTTGCTCTTAGTTACGCTGCTTATCCAATTGGAATCTCCTGGTGCAGCAATTTTCTTTCAGGAGCGTCCTGGCTTGGGTGGTAAGCGCTTTAAGATCGCAAAATTCCGCAGCATGTTCAAAGATGCAGAGGCACGTTTTTCTCAATTGCCTACTGAACAACTCGAGGAATTTAGACAGTTTGGAAAAATTAAATCTGATCCACGCATTACAAAAGTCGGAGAATTTATTCGCAAAACAAGCATTGATGAACTACCACAGTTATGGAATGTGTTGCGGGGTGAAATGAGCCTAGTTGGTCCTCGAGCTTATTTACTCAATCAAATGTCTCAGGTTGGTACTGCACAAGATACAATTTTGCAGGTTCTACCAGGTGTTACAGGACTCTGGCAGGTATCTGGACGAAGCGAATTGAGTTTTGATGAACGTCTGGATCTGGATATGTATTATGTACGAAACTGGTCGCCATGGTTGGACATTTATATCCTTGCTCGAACTGCATGGGTACTGCTTTTCGCTAAAGGTGCTTACTGAAATTCCTAATGTTCCGTTCGCATGGAACGAACTCGCAAGTTAAATGTCTTTGAAATTCACCTCAAGCTCTGGTTATTTCAGGTGTCGTTAGTTCAATTGGCTGAGGTTCTTTCACCACTTCAATCAAGAATGGAATCATCAATCCAATCAGTAACCCCACAACGCCCATGATGGCAACAATAAATAAGGCACTGTTCGATTTGCGTGTTGGCGCAAACGCAGGCACAAGCACTTGCGCCAAATTCCCGCTCGAGGCTTGTTCAATCTTCAAATCCGCCAGTTTTTGCGTCAAGGCTTTAAATTCTTGTTGCGCAAGGCTGAGGCGGTCACTGAGGCGCGTATTTTCGACCGAGGCTTTGGCAACCCTGCCACGCAAGAGCACAATTCGGTTGTCAAGTTGGGATGCTCGAGTCTTCAATGACGTAGAGGTCGCATTTTGTCGTGCCTCAAGCACACTGAGGTCACTGACCGAACTGCGGAGGCGTTGGTATTCGACGTTTGGGTTGTCGAGCTTGAGTGGTTTTGAGCCTGTGTTGCGAATTCCAGAGAGTTGCGCCAACCGATTCTGCAAGCTTGTGTAAACTGTCTGTGCAATATCCGCCTCGAGTAAAACCCGTGATCGTTTCTGGTTGAGGGTTGCCAGTTGAGCTTGCAGTGTTGGCAGGAGTTTCTCGAGCGAGGTTCTTTCTTTAATGAACGCAGTGTTTTCGTTGTCGATGCTGTTGACCATTAGTTGCAATTCAATCGAGGATTGCAATAAGTCTTGAAATGCTGGGTTGAGTTCTTGGTTTTGGAGTTTTAAGCCAATTACGGATTTTAGTTGGCTTTGGTTGGCGGTAATGGTTGCCATGACGGCTGGATCGCTGGTGATTTCGCGGTTGAGGTTTAAGAGTTGTGGTTGTTTGGCAAGCTGGACTTTGGTGTCGGTCAAGCGTGATTGCGCAATGTTCAGTTCGGTTTGAATCGATTGCAAACGGGTTGAGATTACGTTTAGTCTGGCAACAATGCTTTCCACCCGACCTTGCAACACTGGGATTGTATTGTTGGCTTCAAAAGCTTGAACGGCGTTTGAAGTTTCAAGGTATTTTTGACGGGCTGTTTGGGTTTGGGCAGTCAGGTTGGCGCGAACAGTTTCGAGATCACCACTCATTGAGGTAATAGCATTCGCGCTCGAGTTGTTGCCATTGGTAGGATTGTTGTTTTGTGGTATTACCGCTTCAGCATTTTGCAGGTTTTCATTTTGGGTTTTCAGTTGGGCTTTAATTTCGTCCAAGGCTTGGGTGGCTTGAGCGAGTTCGTCGGTGAGTTTGGTACGTTCGTCGGTACTGGCAATCAATTCTGCTTGGTCTTGAACCAGGGTGCTCGAGGTGCTAAAGGTTTGGAAGGCTTGTTCTGTGGTTGCCAGGTTTTTTTCGGCGCGGTCTAGTTGTCCTTGAATGGTGGTGATGGTGCTCTCGAGTCGCTCTTTGGGCAATTGATTGAGACGCGCTACGGTTTGGTTTGCCCAAGTGTTGGCGACCACGGCTGAGATTGCCGAATTTGGTGCGTTGGCGGTCAGGGTGAAAATTGGAACAGTGACTTGATCTGGTGTGCCTGGAGTGGCAGCAGCAAAGTTCACTTTTAATTTTTTACCAAGTTGTTCGGCATCAAAATTTTCTTTTGTCCAAGCGGATGGAACATCTTGGTTGGCTCGAGCCGTTTTGAGGACTTCCTCGAGGACCGGTCTGGACGTGGCAATGGTGGTGATCTGCGAGTTACTAAAGCCTTGAACGCTTTGGGTTTGCAATTGATCGTTGGATTTGGCTTGAATTTGAGTGCTTTGTACTGTTAATGTCGCTTCGGACGTGAATTCTGGGGCGACCAAGAAAAAGGCGTAAATGGCGGCGAGGACTGAAAAAAGTATGGCTGGAATTATGATCCATCGAACGTGTTTTTTGAGGATCAGGTAAATCTCGCGTAAAGAAATTTCGTCTTGCACTTTATGCTCCAAAGTCTCGGGTTTAAAGCTCGAGGTGATGGCTGTTGCCTGGTGCGAACAGCCTTGAGATTGTAACGCGCCAGCATGAAAAACAACAGGTGTAAATTCGCAAGGCTCGAGGTGATTGATCTGGTTTACCTTAGGGGTTCGTTTGAAATCTCGAGTCTGGAATTGTGCTCGGGGCACATCTTCCTGGCGAAGACGTGTCACAATGAAACTCGGAAAATCCAAGACGGCATAGAGATGTCGAAGAAAGCGGTAGTGAAATGGAAGCAAAATTGTACAGCACGATGTTGGGCGATAAAGAGTTAAGTATTGAAACGGGCAAGGTTGCCAAGCTTGTCTCAGGGTCAGTCGTTGTTCGTTACGGCGATACGATGTTGCTGGCGACGGCGCAAGGTTCAGATCGTCCGAGCAACCTTGATTTCTTGCCGTTAACGGTGGAATTTGAGGAGCGCCATTATGCAATTGGACAGATCCCTGGTTCGTTTATGCGCCGTGAAAGCCGTCCTGGTGAGAAAGCCATTTTAAGCTCGAGGATCACGGACAGGCAGATTCGTCCTTTGTTTCCGAAGGGTTACAAGTTTGAAACCCAAGTGATTATCACAGTCTTGTCTGCCGATCAAAAAAATACCCCCGACGTGCTGGGTCCAATCGCGGCAAGTGCGGCGCTTTCAATTTCGGACATTCCTTGGGACGGTCCTTGCGCCACAGTTCGCGTTGGACGCGTTGACGGCAATTTTGTCATCAACCCAACCTTGCAGCAACTCGAGCAAAGCGATTTAGACATTGTTGTGGCTGGCACAAAAGATGCGGTCTTAATGGTCGAATGTGCGGCAAAAGAATTGAATGAAGACATCATGGTGTCTGCCATCGAGTTTGCCCACGCGCAAATGCAGGGCGTGATTGAATTGATCTCGAGAATGCAAGCCGAGGTTGGTCACGCCAAAACAGACTGGAAGCCAGAAGAGTCACTCGAGAGTGTCGAAGCCAAAAAAGCCGATCTCGAGGTTATGTCACGCATGACCAAGGAACGCGATTTAAAAACTGCGATTTTGACGGCAGGCAAAAAAGCCAAAAGCGCGGCGACCAAAGCCGTGCGCGAAAGCATTATTGCCGAACTCGCACCAGCTCCAAGCACCAACGACAAGGAAGTGCTCGAGGCTCATGCGGCTCGAGTCACCCAATTGAAGGGCGTGTTTGACAAGGCGCAGCAAATTGAATTGCGTCGCATGGTGATCGAAGACAATGTTCGAGCCGATGGTCGTAACCCGCAAACGGTGCGTCCGATCAGCATCGAAACCAATTACTTGCCGCGCACGCACGGCTCGAGTCTGTTTACGCGCGGCGAAACCCAGGTTTTGGGTACGGTCACGCTTGGCACGGGCAAAGACGAGCAGATCATTGACGATCTGGGACTCGAGGACGGCGATAAGTTCTTGCTGCATTACAACTTCCCGCCGTACAGCACGGGTGAAGTCAAGCGTTTGGGTGGTCAGTCACGGCGCGAAATTGGTCACGGCGTTCTGGCTAAACGTGCTCTGAAAGCCGTACTGCCAAGTTACGACAGCTTTCCGTATGTAATTCGCGTGGTCGGTGATGTGCTTGAAAGCAACGGCTCGAGCAGCATGGCAACGGTTTGCGCTGGAACGCTGGCACTGATGGACGCTGGTGTACCGATCACTGCACCGGTGGCGGGTGTGGCGATGGGTCTGGTCAAAGAGGGCGACAAGTACGCGATTCTGACCGATATTTTGGGTATGGAAGACGCCTTGGGCGACATGGATTTCAAAGTTTGCGGAACGCGCAAAGGTGTCAGCGCCCTGCAAATGGACATTAAGATCAAAGGCATCACCCCAGCCTTGATGCGTGAGGCGCTCGAGCAAGCCAAAGATGCTCGGATTTTGATTCTGGATAAGATCGAAGCTGCGATTTCTGCACCTCGAGCCGAGTTGAACGTCAATGCGCCGCGCATCATTACGGTGAAAATTCCTGTGGACAAAATCGGTAGCATCATCGGACCCGGTGGCAAAAACATTCGGGAACTCGAGCAGATGGGTGCGCAAATCAACATTGAAGAAGATGGGACTGTTCGGATTTACAGCTCCGATGCGGCGGCAGCCGAGGCGGTCAAAGCCCGAATTATGGGCGCAACCGAAACCGCCAAACTTGGACAAGAGTACGACGGTAAAGTCGTCAAGATCATGGAATTTGGAGCGTTTGTCAACATCATGCCAGGCACGGATGGCATGATTCACATTTCCCAACTTTCAGAGCAACGCGTTAACAAAGTCGAAGATGTGCTGAACGTTGGCGATACCTTGCGTGTCAAAGTCGTTAACATTGATGACCGTGGCAAGATCGACCTGACCCGCCCAGAACTCGAGGGTAAGGTCGCCCCGCGTACACCTCGAGCACCCCGTGAAGGTGGAGACCGTGGGCGCGGCGGCGGACGAGATCGTCGTTAAAGCTGTCTGAAAGCCTGTTTAACGTGCTCGAGAAGTTTTTCATCTCGAGCACGTTTAGTATATTGGGTATGAGGATTTCTTTTTTGGCGCTGATGCTTATTGCGCTGCTGACATCATGCCCAGACCCTACACCCGTCGTTCCACCCGATGCCGCCATTGTGAACGGAATTTTGTTCGATGACCAAAATGGCAACAACCTTAAAGACGCTGGCGAAACGGGTTTATTTGGTTGGACGGTTTACAACGATGCGAACAATAATACGGTGCTTGATGCAGGCGAATTCAAGACCACTACGAACTCGAGTGGTGTCTACTCGTTAGCAGTGACCGCAGGGGCTTTGCACGTTCGTCACCTCATGAACTTGGGCTTTAACTCGAGCCAAGCGGTAAATGTTACGGATTTTCAAGTTGATCCGCGCATTGTTGGCGGTACAAATGCGGCAAACGGTGCATACCCGTTTATGTTGGCAATGCTGAACGCCTCACAAGCAGACCCGAACAAGGCGCAGTTTTGTGGTGGGTCTTTGATTGCGCCACACTGGGTTTTAACCGCTGCGCACTGCATCGTACAATCGGCTGATGCCAACGGAACTCCTACCAGTTTTAAGCTGGCAGCGAATGTGGATGTCATGCTTGGCTCGAACCGACTCGAGAATCCTGTGACCCGAATTCCTGTAATACAAATTCTGGTGCATCCAAATTACAATGCCAATACTCAGGATTACGATCTGGCGTTGATCAAATTAGTTAGTAACTCGAGCTTGGCGACGGTACAACCCTTACTGCCTTCTGAAACTGCCCTGGCAACCACAGGTATCAGTGCCAAAGTGATTGGGTGGGGCGACATAGGATATGATGCAAACAAATACCCAATTGACTTAAAGGAAGCCACTGTCCCCGTTGTGGCTCAAAACACTTGCAACGCGAACTATCAAAATCAAGGAGGCATCACAACACGAATGATTTGCGCTGGTTTTGCCAAAGGCGGTATTGACAGTTGCCAAGGCGATTCTGGTGGACCGCTGCTCGTCTCGAGCGGACTGGCGGGCGTGTGGCGGCAAGCTGGGGTGGTGAGTTTTGGTGAAGGTTGTGCCTTACCAAACTTTCCTGGCGTGTACACTCGAGTTTCAGAATTTAATGCCTACCTCGAGGCGCAACTTGGGCGCGGTACGTCGGCGGTACAAGATGCTACTGGAGTGAAAACGCAAACTCTTTCCGGCGTGTCTTTCGCCGTGCGGCAAGCGCCTTAAACTTTACGGTGCGGGTTTTAAGCGACCCTAGCATGGCTGATCTGACAGAATAGATGCTGATATGAAAAGACTTCTCTCGAGCCTGTTTTTTTTGCTGCTGATATTCAGCGGCTGCAACAATGTACCAACTGGTGTTATTCAGGGACGTGTTTTTTTGGACACCAATAATAATGGCGTCCAAGACACCGATGAAACTGGGATCAACGGTGTTCTGGTCGAGTTGCTGATTGACACCCAAAACACCCGAACATCAACCTCAAACGGCGGGGTTTTTCGGTTTTCTGGCGTTCCCATTGGACCTGAAGAGGTGCTGGTCACCCCTCCCGCTGGCATGAGAATCAGCACTGCCAACCCCAAAACTCGAGTAACTGTGTTTAAAGACAGCGCCACAGAGGTCGTGGTTGGAGTCGGTAAAAGTTTGGACGTGGGTTCGGTCACAGGGGTTGTCTTTCGAGACAATAACGCCAATGGAATTCGAGACGCCAACGAATCTGGAATTGCAGGTGCGATTGTCGATTTGACAACTTCTTTGGGAACGGTGGTGACGCTCCGAACCGATAGTGACGGTTTTTATCAATCGGATTCGATTGTGGCTGGCGATGCAACGGTGCGGTTACGCGAGTCTTGCGGTGTAAAACCCAGCGCCGGCAACACGCAGACCACTCGAGTTTTTGTCGGTGGTGTTTCACCTGTCAAAGCTTTTGGGGTGGCACCAATCAAAGGGCGGGTCAGTGGTTTGATTTTTCATGATACCAACGTCAATGGTCTGCAAGATTCGGGCGAATTGGGCTTGCCTGGCTGGACGGTGTATTCAGACCTGAATCAAAACGCCCAGTATGACCTCGGTGAACCCGCAACCGCCACCTGCACTAACGGAAGTTATGCCTTGGATGTGCCAGACGACAACATTACGCTTCGCCATGTCATGAACTTGGGCTACACCTCGAGCCAAGCTGTGACCACAACTGGGACTGCAACAGTCAAACCGTTTGTTGTTGGTGGTAAACCTGCACCAGAGGGCGCTTACCCGTTTATGGCTTCAATGGTGTTTGCCTCGGTGAGCAACCCAAACTCTGGAGCATTTTGTGGTGGGTCGTTGATTGCCCCAAATTGGGTGCTGACCGCAGCACACTGCGCCGTGGTGAGTCCTGCGAACAATGTTGATGTTGTCCTTGGCACAAACCGACTCGAGAATCCTGTCACCCGAATCCGAGCTGCCGAAATTATTGTTCACCCAAACTACGAACCAGGACCAGAAAACAATGACATGGCATTGATTCGACTGTCGTCCAGCGTGAATTTTCCAACAATCCAGCCGCTTTTGCCTTCGTTCAGAAACTTAAGCGATGTTGGTATCAAAGCCACCGTAATTGGTTGGGGTGACTTGAGCGACGGTGGACGAAATTACCCAATTGATTTGCACGAAGCTGTTGTGCCGATTTTCGATTCCGCAAAATGCAATACCGCTTTTGCCGAATCGGGTGGCATCACACAGAACATGATTTGTGCTGGCTACCCACAAGGTGGCATCGACGCTTGCCAAGGTGATTCTGGCGGACCTTTGATCGTTTCGAGTGGGATTCCTGGCTTGTGGTTGCAAACAGGTATTGTCAGTTTTGGCAATGGTTGCGCCCTACCAAATTATCCTGGGGTGTACACTCGAGTTTCAGAATTCAACGCATTTCTCGAGGCGCAAATTGGGCGCGGGGTTGCGAGCCAGCATGATATTTCGCTTCAGGCTGGGCAAACTCGGGAAGGCGCTTCATTCGCGGTGCGTTAAGTTTTAAGCCCCGCGCTCGAGAATTCCAGCGCGGCGCAAGACCGCCCACGTTTCGGCATCGTTTGATTTGAGCGGCAGTTGCGTGTGGCGAAACCCCAGGTTGCGGGTCAGGCTCGAGAGTCCTTCGAGGTGGCGTTGCAAGCGTTCCAGGTATTTTTGACGCGCCGTTTCGTCAATCTCGAGTTGGCTGCTGGTTTCGGCGTCTTTGACGCGCCATGCGCCTTTGGGTGGCTCGAGGTCGTCGGGGCTGAGGAGTTGAATAAAACTGAGGTCAAAACCCCTGGAGGCAAGCTGTGAGAATCCGACGCGTATGTTTGGCAGGGGTTCAAGACCATCAGAAAGCAGCAGCACCAAACCTGGTTTCTCAAGCGCGAGACGCGACAAGCCTGTTTGCAAATCTGGAATTTCACGGGTTAAAAACGTGTCAAACCGCGCAAAACCTGCCAGGAAGCTCGAGGTTTTATTGGCTTTCTCGAGTTTGCTGGTCATGCTGTCACTTGTGTCGATGACGCTGTACACCCTGGCGGCGCGTTCGGAATGATAAACCTTGGAAAACAGCCTGCCCGTTCGGGCGTAAACATTCCAATCGATGCGGCGCAGCTCGTCGCCTGGCTCGTATGCCCTGAATTCGAGAAATTCCCCGCCCGAACCTGACAATCTCGAGCGGCGTTCACCCAAGCCTGCGGCGGCGGCTCGAGATGAAAGTCGGTAGCCTCGCAGGGTCATGGTGCAATAAACGCTTTCACGACTTCACAGTTCAAGCTTCCCCAGTTCACGACTTCACAGCCTCAAGAACCCGCTTCAAAACATCGCTCGGTCTAATTCCCTCGAGTTCGGCTTCAAAGCCCAGAATCAGCCTGTGATTGGTTGCCAGGGGCGCTGCCCGAAGCACATCTTCCCTGGACACGAAAGCTCGAGCGTTCATTAAAGCAAAGGCTCGAGCCAACCCGAGAAGCGCCTGCGCCCCCCTGGGCGACAAGCCGTAACGAACATCTTTTTGGGAATGGGTGCTTTCGACCAAATTCACGACAAAGTCCAGCATCGGCTGCGAGATCGGCACGGCGCGAACGATTTCCCGAAGCTCGAGCAATTCGCCAACCTCGAGCGCACTTTGCGCCACGGGCAATTGCCCAGCCTCGAGCACTTTTTTTAAGGTTTCAGAATTTGGGCGTTTGACCTCGACTTTTGCCAGAAAACGATCGAGTTGCGCCTCGGGCAGCGGGTACGTGCCTTCCATCTCGAGCGGATTTTGCGTGGCAATCACAATAAACGGCTGCGGCAGTTCGTAACGTTCGCCACCCACCGTAATTGCGCCCTCCTGCATTGCCTCCAAGAGTGCCGATTGGGTTTTGGGCGTGGCACGATTGATCTCGTCCGCCAGCAGCAACTGCGTGAAGGCAGGTCCGCGTTGAAAACGGTAACTGAGCGCCCCACCAACATTTTCGATGACTTGCGTTCCGGTCACATCGGCAGGCATCAAATCGGGCGTGAATTGAATACGGCGATACTCGAGGTTGGCAGCCCTGGCAAAATTTTGTGCCAACCAGGTTTTACCCAGTCCTGGCACACCCTCCAAGAGCGCATGACCGCCAGCCAGTGCTGTCGCTATCAAACCTTCAAGCACATCGTCTTGACCAATCAAAACCCGCTCGAGAGAATTCTTTAAGCGCTTGAACGCCCCATGAACCTTTTCAACTCCGTCAGCCATGCTCGAGGTTAGCATTGTTCGGGTTTATTGGGCGTGTCAGAAGTTTGACATGGCGTTTTTTGCGTGGGTGTTTAAGTGCTCGAGCAATATGAAGTGATTTTTGAAATGTCGGCTATTCTGATGCTGGAGGGTTTAACTTGAAGAAATTACTTTTGATATTGGCAATCGCGTTGTTCGGCTCTGGCGCTTTTGCGCAAGATTTTCACGTGGGTGGCAAACTTGCCATAGATGCACCACAATTTGTCGGCATTTTTGGACGCATGGACTTTGGTGATCGTAGCGAACCTGGTTTTGGTCTGCGCTTCACGGCTGGCGGCTTCTACATTTTGGTCGTGGGCGTATTCAATGCCGAAATCAACGGTTACTACCGATTTGCCCGTCAAGCAAACGGTTCTGGCGCTTATATTGGTGGGGGAATCGGGGGCTTGAGCGCTATCGCGTATTTGCCAGGCTCCACCGGAATTTCGCCATTTTACTTGTATCTCAATGGCTTATTGGGTTATGAAATTCAACTGGGTGACGGTCTACAGTTATATGCCGAGGTCAGACCAACATTTGCTTTGTCCAATGGAATTAGCCCAACGGTGCTACCGTTTTTCGGGCTTGGACTCTTGTTCGAGTTCTGAGCCGCATCAACCACGCAACGCTCGAGTTTGACGGCTTGCAGTCGAAAATACCCGAGCGTTTTTGCTTTTGCCGCGTATGATTTAACCATGAAGCGGTTGTTGATTTTAGCAGTGCTAATCCTTACCTTTTGCTCGAGCCAATCTTTCGCGCAGGGCATTAAATTTGGCGTTCGTCTCGGTTTGGGCATTCCCGACATCGTTGGCTTTTGGACTCGAGCCGAATTGAGCAACACTTTTCAAGTGCGGGTACTGGTTTCTGGAATGCCGCTGATTGTGCTAAATGCCGTTTCGTTCGAGGGAGATTTGATCTTAAAAGCGGGCAATGGTTTTTACTTGGGCGCTGGCGGCGGCGTGCTGGTCTTGAACTCCCCGTTTGGCTCGGCGTTCGGTTTTACGAACGCCGTCACTGTATTGGGATTTATTGATGTTTTGTTTGGCTACAACGTTCCCATCTCGAGAAACGCCTCGTTTTACGTCGAAGCAAGACCAACTGTGCTTCTAAACAGCCCACTGCCGTGGTTTATATTCGTTGGCTTGGGTATTGACTTTACGTTTTAAACCCCAAAAACCGCAGCAACGGCTCGAGCAGCACCGCAATTCCGACCAAAACACTGATACAGCTTGCCATTAAGACCGCCCCCGCCGCGACATCTTTGGCAATTTTCGCCAGCGGGTGATAGGTTGGCGAACTTAAATCCACCAAGGCTTCAAGGGCGGTGTTGACCATCTCGAGCGTTAAAACCAGCGCAATCATGACCAGAATGCTGGCAAGATTGACGCCCAACAAAATCCCGAGCATGATGGCAAGCGCACCGATCACAATCTCAACCCGAAAGTTGCGTTG